>QIAK01000140.1 GCA_003225515.1 Acidobacteriota bacterium
CCAGCAAGGCATTGATGGCAGAAACGACCGCGACGTACGAGCCATGGAATGATGGACTGGCAATCGAGGTGATCCACGAGACGTCAGAAAAACGGGCGATGGGACTCTTCTCACTATCAGTAAACCCGACAGTTGGAACGCCATTGCCATGAGCCCGAATGACTGAATCCACCGTATCTTGCAGGCAGCGGCCAAAACTTATAGTGATGAGCAAATCTTTCGGACCCAGGAGAAGAATTTTCTGCTGCAGGTTCCCCGCGGATCCTGCGGGTGCCTCCGCATCATAGCCAACCGAAACCAGCCCGTAAGCCAGAAGATTCGAAAGCGAAGCCGCGAAATCGATGCCGACGACCATGATCCGGCGCGCCCGGTCGATGCGCTTTGCAATTTCCACCACTTGCTTCACATCCAACTGAGAACGCAAAGCGTTGAGATTCTGTACGTCAATCTCCAGAGTGTGTTCAATATGGTTGGCAACGCTGCGCCTGTCGCGCACCGCCGACTTCATCACCGCATAAGGAGTAATCCGCGTCACAAAATGTGATCGCAGATCGGCGGCAAATTCCCCATAGCGCTTGTAACCCAGCGCCTGAACCGTGCGGACTATCGTCGTTGGATCCAGATCGTATCTCTTGGCCAGAGCCCGGGAGGAAAGAAAATAAGTCTCTTCGGCGTGATCCAGAATTTTGCGAAGCAGTTCCTGGCGGCTGGCGCTGAGATTCGGCTCGGCTTGTGCAAATCGAGCTTCCAGCGCCGTAAGCCATGGCTTTCGCCCATCGTCGGCACTGAGCGTTCCACTCATTCCACGTCCGTCCACCGTCGATCTTACGGAACTAATCTGCGTCACGCGCTAACTCCTGATCTTAACGGGAGCATGCACGCAGTATAGCGTAATGAGTCCAGGCTACTTGTGCCTGTAGAAGTTGGAACTGCGAGAAGAGGCATTCGCAACGGATTGAATTGCGGCGTTTCACATTCTGCCCCGATCGCGCGTGGAATCGAAGTTCAGGACGTACCAGAGTATTAAGTGCCCCAGAAAGGTATCGTCGGCCCTCACGATCTCTTCGATTTCTTGAGCTGGGTCACCCAATGGAGGAGTTCGTTGTTGCCCATGAAATTCAAGATGCGTCCCGGGTCAATCTTCGCTTTAAGAGCGGCGGCAAGGCCGAACTCGATAAATCGCAGCTGAGACGCACCGTGAGCATCGGTGCCAATGGAAATCCGGCAGCCAGCTTTTTGGGCGAGCCGCAGTAGATCGAGACTCAAATCCTGGCGGTCAGGATAAGAGTCAATCTCAACCGCTTTGTCGAGCTCAGCTGCTATCCCGAACACCTTCGCCCAGTCGGCGCTTAGCCCATTGCGAAAATTGTAAATGCGGCCTCGCGGATGTCCGAGAATGTGAATTGCAGGATTCTGCAGAGCGGCGGCATAGCGTTCTGTCTGATCTTCCTTCTTGCGCAACGCCGAATGAAAGCATCCCAGGACAATGTCAAGCGTGGCGAGCGACGCGAGATCCATATCGACCTCTCCGCGTGGGCTGAGGTTCACTTCTATAGAACGTAGGACACGGAAAGTGTGGCCAGCACTCCTCAACGACTCATTCACCATCGCAATTTCGTCCGCCTGCTTCGCGAGTTGTTGCTCATCGATGCCGCCGGCGATTTTCAGGCCCTTCGAATGATCGGTGATCGCGATGTATTCATATCCCCTCGCCCTACCCGCTTCCGCCATTTCCTGGATTGAAGACGAGCCGTCACTCCAAACACTGTGCATCTGCAAATCCCCTTTCAACCCTCGCGACCAGAGCGGTCGATGCCCGAGAATGGATCGCACCTGCGTGAGCGTAAAGAATTTTTTACGGATTGATGGGGGAGATGCAACGATTGGTGAGACCTCAATCCATCCGCGAATGATTTTCTCAAGATATGGTCCGACGCCTGGCAGTTCCGTGAGCGACCGCCCTTCTTGATTGAGGTGCGAGGCTTCTTCTTCCCAGAGCAGCGCTTTTCTGGACGCGCGACGATACGCCCGGTTGAGCGGGGGTTTCGCATCCTCCCCTGCCATCGCCAGAAGTTCGGCGATTTGGGAATTCGTAAGCGGATCTTGAGAAGCAGGCATGTTTCCGCAGCTCGTTTCGAACCGCTACTTCCATGTCCAAACGAGGCCAAAACAGGCGCAGAGCATGACGGCGGTTGCCACCCATCCCATGGCCTTGAGGTATCGTGGGATCACGAGTTTACCCATCACCTTCCGACTGGACGCCATAACCATGATGACAGCCATCAGCGGCGCGGCAACGACCCCATTCAACATCGCCGCCCAGAACAGCGCCTTCACTGGATCGATATGCATGAAGTTAAGTGAGAGCCCAATCAGGGTTGCAACCGCGATCGCCGCGTAAAAACGGATTGCTTGCGTCGGCTTCTGTTCAAGGCTGGTCTTCCAGCGGCGAGCTTCACCGACTCCGTAGCAAGCGGAGGCGGCGAGTACAGGTATCGCAAGCAGCCCGGTACCCACAATTCCACAGACAAACAGCGCGAAGGCGAACTGCCCCGCCAGCGGTTCTAATGCCTTCGCCGCCTGCGCGGATGTTGTGATTTCTGTGATCCCATGAGCGTGAAGTGTGGCGGCAGCGGTCAAGATAATAAAAAATCCCAGCTGCTCCTGCGCTTGGGACGGCGCACGCCTCAGTGGCTTCTCTCCATGATTATTCCTTACCTCTTCAACCTCTTGTGATGCTTGCCAGAAAAAAAGGTACGGGCTGATCGTTGTACCCAACACAGCTATTAGAGCGGTCACGTACTCTTTTGTTGGCTCAAGATGTGGGAACAAGGTCGCATGAAGGACTGCATTCCAGGAAACATGATCGAAGAACATCACGCCGACATATGCAAATAGTGAAAGCGTGAGCCATTTCAAATATTTCGCATAGGTCGAATACGGAACCAGCATCACGCCGGCCAACGAGCCCACCCCGAAAATCACTGTGAAAACTCCCGCCGTCTTCGGCAGGACGAGCTCCATTGCCGCTCCCATCGCGCCGATGTCCGCGCCCAGATTGAAGATATTGGCGACTGACACCACAAAAAGTACGCAATAAAGAAGTGGCCTTGGATAGTTTTTTCGAAGATTGGCGGCGATCCCAGTCCCGGTCACCCGTCCAATGCGCGCGCTGATTTCCTGGATCGCAGCCATCAGCGGATAGGTAAAGACCATCGTCCAGAGCAGGCTATAACCAAATCGAGCCCCAACCTGCGAATAAGTAGCGATTCCGCTAGGATCGTCGTCCGACGCGCCCGTAATAAGACCGGGACCCAGCTTTCGCAAAAGTTGTATGCACGCACCCCTGCGCCTCTCTTTCGAGGCGGACAGTTTCGGCTTGAGAGTCCCGCTTGCAGTTGCCATAAAATGCGTGTAGCGACTATCGACGCTGCACTTCCTGCAGGCTGTTGGCGCATGATCAATGAATCATGATCAGTGAATAAAGATTAGACCGAATGCGACCGGCCTCTCCACGCGCCACATCAGACCGCAACCAGGCTGCCCGCCGCCTCTTCTCGATTTCCAATGACTCCGCCTGCGCCACCTTACCGGGTTGGCCGTTGATCTCTTTTGCGAGGTCCGTCAGTTTTGCACTAGGTTCGATGCAGAAATGCCTCAAGGCGTAGGTATTCAATTCGTCGAACCAGGACAACTGAGGCACGGGGCACAATTTTCGCGAACTGCCTTAACACACCGTTCCTTCTAAACTTCTTGTTGTGGAGCGACACCGGCGCCAATCGGCGTACACGAAAACAAGCCAAGCAAAACGAAGAGGGCGTCTTCGAGGGTAGGTCAAAGATATATTTAGGACGACAGCCATGCCGACGATCGGTCGCGACGCATCGCGACCGACCTCGACAAACATCAGCGGAACATTGTCGCAATCGAAGATCGTCAAGCAGTCCTTCTTCCATGCCGAAGGTCAGCCATGCTGGACAATTTTATTCCACGCGTTTTGGATTCGAACTGCTGGAAGGCTCAATGCAGTTTGTAATACCGCCTGTTCTGGCGACAAAGCGAGTGATGGGAAATTGCGGAGCACATTCTACGTCTGTGCCACTCAAGTTCCCCGTTATACTGGCCGCGACGAAACCTGCGAAAGAGCCATCCTCCAGGTAGACACCGTTCCCTCCGTTGCCGGTGATTGTCGGTCCAAAAAAACCTGCTGAGCTATTGCCACGAAGTATCATGCCATCTCCGCCGCTGCCAGTGATCGTACCGCCGGTGAGTAGTAGTGTGCTCACGCCCGCCCGAACCCCAACACCGTTGTTGAGAAAGCTGGAATTCGAAGCTGAGAAGTAGGCCCAGCGTACCTCTACTCCTTGACCCGGATTGCCCTGGAAAACATCGTTACTGCTGAACATCTGCGAACCATCGCTCACGGTCGAACCGTTCCCCACATTGTTCTGGATCACATTGCTCTCTAGAAAGGCATGGGAACTGCCACTCACCCCTACGCCTGTTGCACCATCTTGAATTGTGTTGCCGGTAAGGTAGCAAATACTTGCGGAACCACAATTCACCGCCTCATTCCCGCCGTTGATGGTGAACCCCTGCACGGTGATGCTATGCGAGTCCTCAATATCCACGACTACTGAGCTTCCGCTGGAGCTGTCCGTAATCGAGGCACCACTAGCGGTGATTAACGTCAGCCGGTCGATACTTTGAATTGCGAGGTTTTCATGGCAGCTGCCAGAAACAGTTATCCTGTTCGGCCCTTGCGGGTTGGTCTTCGCAAGCAAACCCAGGGCTTTACTAATGGATTCGTGTTTGTCGCAGTTCACGCTGAGATTGGCTGCCCGAGCGTATTGGGTCGCTGCCCCAATCGCTACAAACAGAACGAATGCAAAAACTGTTTCCCGTTGCTTCATGTTGTTCTCCTCTCTCACTTATTAGTGAGTGTGGTGCGTTTATTTTGTATTCATACTGCGGCCATCAGAGGTCAAAGAACTGGCGAGACGAGCTTCTGCCCTGACAGTTCTCCGGGCAAATCACGAAACACCGAGATAGTAATAAGGGGTGTTCCACAAGGAGCCCACGAATGTTGAGTCTGAGCTGTAGAAGGAAAAGGTGTTGTACAGTGGGTCGTAGAGTCCGAACCAGCTGACTTGCCCGCCCGCGATGCTTCCGGTCAGGTTCAGCGACCATCCTGTTGTCGATCCACTTAGAACGAATGACGAGCCATTATCTGTGCCTGACATAGTCACATCAGAGTTGAAGTGCGCAACAATGACATGGGCGCTGCCATTGAAAGTTAAAGTTCCAGAATAGGTTTGGCCTAAAAATTCAATTGGACTTTGATATCCCTCAACACTCCCGTGATCTTCAGCAAAGCCGCAGGCGGCGGGAGTGGAATAAGTTCCATTACTGATGCTCGCACCGTTGTTGGAAGCGGAAGCGGTTGTGACAACAGATCCCAAGGCACCGCTCTCAGACAAGGCAAGAGACACGGTTTCACCCGAAAGCGTGGCGTCCACCGTTACGTCACCCACTGCGCCGCTATCGCATTGACCACCGAAATGCTGCAGTTGAATCAAGAGAGTGCTGTCCTTGCACGTTATCGGCTGAAAGACGAGGGCGTTGGTCATATCGGCAAAAACGTGACTGCCGACCTGGGATAGATTGGCCTCCAAGGCCAAGCAACCATCCGACGTAGCAGAATGAAAGAGAAATAACCACGCCCCCTGCATGTTCAAAGGGGTAGAAAGCTGACACGTCAGCGTCCCGGAACCGTGTATCAGGCCTCCTTTGCCCGCCGCAGTCGCCGTCACAGTAATGGGTCCGCCGACCTCCAGGCAGGTAGCGATTCCGGTATTTGGATCGATGGAAGCTACATTCGAATCTGAAGATGTCCATTGCGCCGGTAATCTCGACTGCGTGGTAGGTGCCTGATCGAAAGTGCCCGTAGCGCTGAAAGTCACCGTGCCATTCGGCGCGACCGCCTGGCCGCTCCCCGGCTGCACACTGACGCCGACTAACTGACGTGTTCCAACCCCAATCGTGGGTCCGCCTGCGCAACTCGTCAGTATCAAGCCGAGCCAAACTAAACTTCCTACTTCGCAGAGAATGGAGGCCACTCTTAGCCAGGTCAGACGTGGAAGTGAAATTACTTTCTCGGTAGCGGTTGTCGATACACATCTGCTTTGAACTCTCGTGTCCTCTGCGCGCATGACTTGCTCCTTTTCCACCGATGTCTACCGGATTTTCCAGGTCGCTGCTGGGAGAGCGGCGGCAGCGGAGACAAACTCCCACAAATCGTGCGGGAGGGCAATGCACGGCGCTTCAATTCTTCTTTAACTCTTCTTCAACGGACAACGCGCTCAAAGCAGGTGGGTTACGAGCACGACGGCGGGAGATATCTTTTGACCGGTCCCCTGTGGCCTGATAGTCTCGCTGCTGGCGGTGAGTGTGCCCAGCACGGTTTCCACAGTACGCCGACTCTCTTTTGGTCCTTTCGAAGCCGACTTGCATTCGGGCGAGTTACGAAAAGATGGCGTACGAGTTCGGCTGCAGGCCCAGCCGTTCCAATTACTCGTGATGCTCCTGGAACGACCAGGAGAACTAGTCACACGAGAAGAAATTTGCCAGAAACTTTGGTCTGGAGACACATTCGTAGACTTCGATCAGAGTCTGGGGACTGCCATCAGCAAAATTCGCGAGGTTCTCAATGATTCTGCTACGGATCCTCGCTTTGTCGAAACCCTGCCGCGGCGCGGCTATCGTTTCATCGCCCCTGTCACTCAGGTTGCCGAACTCACTCAGGAGATGTTGCCTCTGCCCTCCTTGGAGACGGAGGCGGAAGAGGAAGATAGTCGGAAGCCATCATCGCGCAGACTCATTTGGACTGGTGCCTCGGTTGCTGTTCTTCTTTCCGCACTGGTTGCCTGGTACGTGCTGCGACCTCATGAAGTAAGGTCAATCGCTGTCCTTCCGCTTGCAAGTCTATCCGCTGATCCAAATCAGCAATTCTTTACCTACGGCGTTACCGATGAACTCATCACGAACCTGGCCCAGATCAGCTCGCTTCGCGTAATCTCGCATACCTCGAGCATGGTTTTTGCGGATACGCACAAGAGTGCTCCCGAGATAGCGCACGAATTAGGCGTTGACGCTTTGGTCGAGGGCTCGGTGGTGCGCTCCGGAGACAGGGTGCGTATCACTGTTCAG
>QIAK01000357.1 GCA_003225515.1 Acidobacteriota bacterium
TGACCCGCATGACTCCAGTCGCAACCGCGACGTCTCCGTATACACGAACCACGAATGCCTCAGGCGCGACCTGCTGCTGCTGTGCACTGGCCTGCGGAGCCGATGATTTTACGCTGGCGAGAAACTCAGCCTTGGTTTGTACGGAACCATCGTCGTTCACCAGCACGATCCCATCGTCGAGAATCGAGTCCAGCGCCTTGATGTCGCCAGATTTATAGGCCTGGTTCCACAACTTCTCAAGCGCGACGATCTTCGATTTCGTGCTGGCTTCCGAGTCGGACTGTGCCGGAAGCCATACCGCCGTCGCGCACACCAGAACCACTACAAAGCCTGCCGTTCTCATAAGCGCTCCTGGACTCGGCGACCTGCTAGCCTCGCACTCTAAAAGCAGAACCTCGCGAAGACAAGTATCTCTTCCAATGCGGCTTTACTGTGGTATTGGCGCAGCCGCTGCCGCCACCAGCACCCAGCCGCCTTTCTTGTATACCCAGGTATCCACGAAACGCCAGTGTCTGACGGCGGGCGTTCCGCCTTTCGCCAGCTTCTCGCTATACGTGCCAATTACGATTGCGGTGCTTCCGAATAGACGCACCGTCATAGGCTCCATGGCAATCTGGCCCTCCGACGGCGCAGCCCATTTGATTCTCGACAGGTATTCGCCTTTGCTGATTAACTTCCCATACTCGACATACACGAGTGCGTTGTCGAAAATCAGATCGAGCGCGCGGTTGTTATTCCGAGATTGGCCCTCAACCCATTCACGTTCGAGCGCGCGTATGGCCGATGCTGTGCCACTCTCATTTCCTTTCCCTTCTCCTCCCTGCCCAATCAGTGGCGCCGACGTGCAAATCATCAAAAACATCGTAATTGTTATGAGGTACGCCCTCAGCTTCGAGCCCATCAATCCCAATCGCAATCGCTGCGGCATTCTCAAATACCGCCCGGCGTAGACAGACCTGCGATTTCGACCCATCGCCCGTTCTTGAACAACCATGTATCGACGAAACGCCCCCGTCGAAGAAATGGTTTTCCCCGTTCCACGCCCTTCATCCGGTAGAGACCGGTGACCACGGCAGTGTCTCCGTGTAAACTCACCGCCATTCCTTCAGCCAAAACTTGCACTGAATCAATGCTCTGAATGTAGGCTAAGAATTCCGGTTTGCTCAATAACCTGCCGTTCGCATCTACGTCTACAAAATGTTCTTCGAAGATTGCGTCCAACGTCTTCAGGTCCTTGCCCTGGTACGCCTGCATCTTGGCCAACCGCTCCAAAAGAATGATCTTGGACTCGGCATCAGAACCATTCATCGCCTGAGCATGACTCCGAGCAGGGACCAGGCTTGCAATCAGCACCAGCAACATCACCGTTCTCATCGCAGATTCCTCACCCCTGCCTATCGGCAAACCTGCGCGTGTGCTTGACTGTGTCGCCTGCGCGAAAGCATCCCGATCTGCGATGATGATGAGAACTCTTTAATTCATTTTGATATTCCGGAGAATTCCATGGCACGGATCACCCTGATCAGCCCAGAATCGGCAAATGCGGAAGTAAAAGAGATCTACGAAAAAGCTCTTCGCGGCAAGCCCGGCAACGCCCAGAAAGTGCTCGCCCATCGCCCCGAGTTGCTTAAGAACTTTCTAGGCTTCTACGCCAGCGTGGGACGCTCTCTCGACCGCAAGCTCTACGAGCTGATCTATCTTCGGGCTTCGTTCATCAACCAATGCCACTACTGCATCCAGCACCACGTGGCCTCTTCGAAGCGCGCCGGGTTGACTGCGGAAGATTGGTCGGCACTCAAGGCAGGAGACTATTCGCGCTATACCGAAAAAGAACGCGCTGCTCTGACCTACGTCGAAAAGCTCACCCGTGCCCCGCAGATCAGCGACGCCGATTTTGCTCCTCTGCGCCAGCACTTCTCAGAACCAGAAATCGTGGACATCCACTTGCTAACCGGCCTCGCCAACCTAACCAACCGCTTCACCGACCCGCTCGGCCTGGAAGTGGAGTTTCCGGAGGAGAACATCTGAAAGTCGTTGCCACGGATCACACGGATATTAACGGATAAAAGAAACAAAAAGATATTGGGTTATCCGTGCAGATCTCTGTAAATCCGTGGCTAGAGGATTTCCCGCGCATCGCCCACGCGCCGCGTGACCCGCTCCCGATCCAGATATTCCAGCAACGGAATCGCATATTTCCGGCTCACACCGGTCAGATCTTTGAATTTCGCCACATCCATTTTCGGAGAGTTCGCTTTCTGCGCAATCACTAGCCGCCGCAGCTGTTCCAGCGCGCTTCGATGAAATACCAGTTCGTCGGAGATCTTCACCAGCGTCTTGTCCCTCAATAGCAGCGTCACGATCTTCTGCGCGCGCACCTTGTCCACCTTGAGTCCGGCGATCACTTCCTGAAGCGCCGGAACCTTTAATCCCGCCGCGGCAAACGCCTCCTCGATCTTCTTCTTTGATTCCGCTTCCTCATCCTTCATCACCACGCCATGTCCCGGCAGGCGCACCAGGTCGCCCGTAACTTCGAGTTTCTTATTGCGGACCTGAGTATCGAGGACGGCCACGAAAACCGCCGCATCAACCTTCTCTCGCTCGCGTAACTGCTCGCGTCCCATTCCCGCCACCAGAGGGTTTTGCCGATGAAATTGCCCCACGCTACTGATCAGTCTCGTTTTCAGTTCCTCCACCGCGACGGCGTTCGCGAGGATCTCTCCCATACGAATGATTTTTCCCTGCTGCACCGCGCCAGAAATCAATCTCTCGATAGCTTCTCGCGGCTGGCCCGTCTCTGACACCAACGCCGCTAGCGTGATGCCAGAGGCACGCTGCCTCGCCACCCTGGCCTCAATCATCGCTGCCGCCTCGCCCGTGGCGAGCAGATTCAAAAAGTCCTCCACTCCAGGCGTTCGTTTCTGCGGATTCGCATCCAGCACTACTCCGCCGCCGATCGTAACCACGGGAGAAAATTGCCGCATGATGAAGCGGTCCCCCGGTAACAACAGCGCCGGTTCAGGCAGCCTGATCCGCGCATAACAGTTTTCTCCCGGCGCAATTTGCTTTTTCTGGCCATGGATTCTGAGTTCGGCCACCGTCTCCATCGTGTTGCAGTGGAAGTGCACTCGCGACCGGTCTTTCAACATGCGCGGCGCCGAACCCAGCAAATTCAATCGCACATCGGCACGGCGGGTCGTCGAAAATGTCTCCGCCGGAGCAAGCGTCATCCCCCGCGCCAGATCTTCCGTGCTCGCGCCCGCCAGATTCAGCGCGGTGCGCTGTCCCGCGACGGCCTCGTCGGCGCTCTTCCCGTGCACCTGCACTCCGCGTACGCGAACTCTGCGCCCCGTCGGAAAAACTTCCATTTCGTCCTCGCGGCGGATCGTCCCGGAAATCAGCGTCCCGGTCACGACCGTCCCGAATCCTTTCATGGTGAATACGCGGTCGATCGGCAAGCGCGCCAGCGCCTTCGAATCGCGCGGCTGAACTTTCTCGGCCGCCGTCGCCATGACTCGTTTCAAGTCATCGAGCCCCGCGCCGGTGAGCGAACTCACGGCCACAATGGGAGACTTCGATGTTTCCAGGAACGTTCCGCGCAGGAATTCCTCGACTTCCAGCCGCACCACATCCAGCGTCTCTTCATCCACCGCATCCGATTTCGTCAGCACCGTAATGCCGCGCTGCACGCCCAACAACTGCAGAATGTCGAAGTGCTCCCGGGTCTGCGGCTTGATCGATTCGTCGGCCGCAATCACCAGCAGCACCAAATCGATGCCGCCCACCCCCGCCAGCATGTTCCGCACAAAGCGCTCGTGCCCCGGCACATCCACAAAACCCAAATGCAACTCCTCGCCGCCGGCCACCTGCAAATCCATGTGCGCGAAACCCAGGTCAATCGTGATGCCCCGCCGCTTCTCTTCCTCCAGTCGATCGGCATCAATCCCGGTCAACGCCTTCACCAGCGCGGTTTTCCCGTGATCAATGTGGCCGGCGGTGCCGACAATGATGGATTTCATTGAAGGTTCAGTATATTCGGGAAACGGTGTCGAACTTAGCAGCGAGCCACGAGCCATGAGCAACCGCTTGCTCGCCGCTCATCGCTCACGACTCGTCGCGAGCCCCTCGCGCCAGCCAACCCGCCGACCAGCATTACCCAAGCCCCACCCAACCAACAACCCCTGCCCTCAACCACTCTCCTATGCGACAATAGAAGCTCCTCCCATGGCCACGACTTTGACCTCTGCCTTTTCTCCGGAAATCCTCCGGCAGCACGGCCTCACGCCCGATGAGTACGAAAAAATCAAGCAACTTCTCGGAGGCCGCGAGCCTACTCTCACCGAACTCGGCATCTTCAGCGTGATGTGGAGCGAGCACTGCTCCTACAAATCATCGCGCGTGCATCTCAAGCGCCTGCCC
>QIAK01000358.1 GCA_003225515.1 Acidobacteriota bacterium
CTCGACGGCGCCAGCCAGATTGCCGTGCCCGCGATTGTCGCGACGCTTGCCATTTGCATTGTGTTTTTTCCAGTCGTACTCCTGTCCGGCGCGTCCAAATATCTTTTCACGCCCATGGCGCTGGCGGTTGTGCTCGCCATGTTGTCTTCCTACGTGCTCTCCCGGACGCTGGTGCCAACGCTGTCGCGAATTCTTTTCGAAGGCCATCGCGAATCGGATGAGGCGAAGGAAGAGAATCCGGGATTTCTGGGCCGCATGAACCGCAGGCGGGAACATGCATTCGAGCGCTTGCGATCCGGGTACGGGCGGGTCTTGCACCTGGTTCTGCATCATCGCGTGTTCACGCTCTGCATGTTTGGGCTGATGTTTGCGGTTACCGCTGTACTGCCGTTCATCATTGGCACTGATTTTTTCCCCAGCGTGGATGCCGGGCTGATGAAACTCCACGTCCGCGGCCCCGTAGGCATGCGTCTGGAGGACACAGAGCAGATGCTGATGCAGGTGGAGAGTCGGATTCGCGAGATTATCCCGGCTAACGAAATCGATACGATCAACGACATGCAAGGGGTTCCCACGTCCTACAATCTCGCCTTCGTTCCCACCGATAACGTAGGCGACATGGATGCCGAGGTGCTGATAGCCCTGAAGCCCGATCATCATCCCACAGCAGGCTACATGGAAAAAATTCGCGAGCAGTTGCCGCGCGAGTTTCCCGGATCCAGTTTCTATTTTCAGTCCGCCGACATTGTGAGCCAGGTGCTCAACTTCGGTGTGCCCTCGCCGGTCGACATTCAGGTGGAAGGTCCCAACCTCGATCAGTCCTATCAGATTGCGCGGCAACTGAAAGATCAAATCGCCACCATTCCGGGCGCCGTCGATGTGCACGTGAAGCAGGCAATCCGCTATCCCGCACTACGCGTCAACGTAGATCGTGAGAAGGCGGCGCAACTCGGCCTAACGGAGCAGGGCGTCGCCAACAGCATGCTGATTTCCTTATCGTCGAGCGCCCTGATCGCTCCGTCTTATTTCTTGAACCCTGCGAATAACGTGAATTACGTCGTCGCCGTTCGCATTCCCCCGGAGAAATTCGATTCTGTCGAAAGCCTAATGAACACTCCACTGAGCTTGCCGGGATCATCGACGCTGCTGCAATCCGCCGGTGGCCCGCAGACGCAGCCCATCCCCCAGCCCCAGTATGAAACCCTGGCGAACATCTCGCGAGTCGTTCCCGACTCCGTGCCGGCTGAAGTCAGTCATTACACAGTTCAGCGCGTGATCGATATCAATGCCAACCTGCAGGGCCGCGATCTGGGTTCCGTGGTGAAAGGTATTCAGAAGAAAATCGATGGCTTGGGAAAACTTCCATTAGGGGTACGCATCACCGTTCACGGCCAGTACGAGGTGATGAATTCATCTTTCCGCAGTTTGCTCATGGGTTTGATTCTTGCGATCGTCCTCGTCTATCTGTTGATCGTGGTCTTATTTCAATCGTGGATCGATCCTTTCATTATCATGATCGCTGTTCCCGGAGCTTTGGTTGGAATTCTGTGGATGCTCGCGCTAACTGGCTCGACGATCAACGTTGAATCGCTAATGGGTTCGATCATGGCAGTTGGAATTGCCACTTCGAACTCCATCCTGTTGGTAAGCTATGCGAATGATGCCCGGGTCGAACGCGGCATGTCGCCCCTTGAAGCGGCGCTGGAAGCCGGCATGACCCGATTGCGGCCGGTCTTGATGACAGCACTCGCCATGATGATCGGAATGGTTCCCATGGCACTTGCACTGGGCGAAGCCGGGGAGCAGAACGCTCCCCTCGGACGTGCCGTAATCGGAGGATTACTGGTGGCAACGCTGGTCACTCTTTTTGTCGTGCCGGTGGTCTACACGTTATTGCGCAAAAAATTTCCTACCCGGCACATGCTTGATGCAAAGTTTATTGCCGAGTCGCGCGATGAAGAGTTTAAACCGGAAGAATTTAAGCCGGAGGGATTCTGATGCCTGACTCACAGGGACGCCGCCGGGGATCTCACTGGCTATATCTGGCCGGCGGAATCACGGTCCTGATTGCAGGAATTTTGGCGTTTCTCCTTTTTACACGCCAGCGCAGCCAGGTGGAAGCGGCGACCGAGCACTTGACCGCAGAAGGCCAGAAAGGGCCAACGGTGGAAGTCGCTATCGCAAAACGCGTTGCCGGCTCCAATACCGTGCGGCTGATTGGCGAGGCGCGTCCTTATCAGTCGGCAATCCTCTACGCTAAAGTCAGCGGCTACCTGCGCAGCATCAGCGTCGATAAGGGAGACTTTGTCCGAGTTAACCAGGTGATCGCGGTAATCGAATCCCCGGAGATCGATAAGCAATATCAAGCCGCCGTTGCCGATGCGCATAATAAAGAACTGATTGCCAATCGCGCAGCCACTCTGGTCAAGAAGGAAATGATCTCGCAACAGGACGCCGATCAGGCGGAGGCCGACGCCGCGGTCTCCAAGGCGAATCTTGAGCAAATCGGCACGCTGAAATCCTATGAACAATTGCGCGCCCCTTTTGCCGGAACTGTGACCGCGCGATATTCCGATCCTGGAGCGCTCATCCAGAATGCCGCCACCTCGCAGACGAGTGCGCTGCCTCTGGTTGAACTCTCCCAGACGTCCCGCCTCCGCATCTACGTGTATGTCGACCAGGCGCACGCTCCATTCGTCCGCGATGGAGATACGGTCGCGATTTATGATCAGGTCAATCCCAATCTGAAGTTGGCCGCGCGCGTTACTCGTACAGGCGGAGCAATTGATCCCAAGACGCGCACTCTGCTGGTTGAAATCGACGTCGACAACCCCCACAACCGCATTCTTGCAGGCAGTGTCTTGCAACTTGAATTGAAGGTGCAAATCCCGCGCTACATCGAAGTGCCATCCGACGCTCTCATTGTCCGCGGAACCCAGACCTTTGTTGCGGTTGTGACACCCGCCAATACCGTGAAGTTCACGCAGGTGGCTGTTGCCGAGCAAACCGGGACGACCGCGCGATTGTTTAGCGGCTTGGAGGAAGGAGAACGCGTCGCCCGCAGCATTGGTGAACGCGTGGCCGAAGGCGGCAAAGTGCAGCCGGTCCCTCCACCCGGCAGCTAGATTGGTCAGTAAATGGATTTGAAACGGCGCGGCTTCGCGCTGTGCCGTAAGACCATCCCCATGGGAAACAGGAAGCTCAATCCGTCACTAGTCGTCGCGGTGACCGCCTTCGCTCTGCTGTTCACGACGAACTTGGTTGCTGCCCAGGACCAACCTCTCTCGCTGGCG
>QIAK01000359.1:0-4378 GCA_003225515.1 Acidobacteriota bacterium
TGCGACTACCTGCAACAGAAAATGCCCGTGCTGCTGGCCCGCCACAAAGATCCCATGGCTTCGGTCACCACGGTGCTCAACCGTCTGGTGGAGTATGGCGAGGCGCAGGCCGTGCTGCTGAATGGCAGGCGAGCCTGGTGTTGGGTCGCAGACTCGCCTTCAGAACTGCAGGCGAGAACGGATGATGCGCGCGCGTCTGCCAATCTGAGTTAGCTGCGAAGCCACCAGCTACCCTGGGGGCAGCAGCATTCCCTTTTCCAAGTGCCGGGTAATGTGCGCGTACGATGCAGCGTGCGGATCGTGCGTCACCATCACGATGGTCTTCTGAAAATCCTCGTTCAAGCGCTTGAGAATCTCCAAAACTTCAGTGGCAGAATGACTGTCGAGGTCGCCGGTGGGCTCGTCCGCCAGCAGCAAAGTTGGATCACTCACAATCGCTCTGGCGATGGCGACGCGCTGTTCTTGGCCACCGGACAGCTGTTTCGGTAGATGGCCGACTCTATCCTCCAGTCCGACCAGCTTGAGCGCAGTCATCACATGGTCGCGGCGCTGCTGCGCAGTCAATTTGGTCAGCAACAATGGCAGCTCGACATTCTCAAATGCGGTCAGCACCGGAATTAGATTGAAAGTCTGAAAGACGTATCCGATGTGCTCATTACGCCAGCGGGCAATTTTGCTGTCATCAAAGCGAAAAATATCCTGCCCCTGCACCAGGAGTTCGCCGCTGGTCGGCCGGTCAATAGCCGCGATCATATTCAGCAGCGTCGTCTTGCCGGAACCCGACGGTCCCATCAAGGCAAGGAATTCTCCCTTGGCAATATCGATCGACACGTCGTCGAGCGCCGTTACCTGAAAGGCATCCCGCTTGAAGACCTTGCTGACGCCGCGAACCTGTACAACTTTGGTGCCCGCGGCAACGTTGCTGTGTGTAGCTGTGCTCATGATGCCCCTCTCAGGATTGACCCTTGATTTTAATTTTGTCCCCATCTTTTAAAGTCGCAGGCGCGGTGGTGATTACACTTTCACCGCCGACCAGCCCGTCAACCTGTGCGCCATCGCTCCGCTGACTTACTACGTGAACCTCGCGAGCAACAGCTTTCCCGTTATAAGCGATCAGCACGATCTTTTTTCCATCGCGATCGTGGATCGCTGTCGAAGGCACGTACACGCCTGCAGGTTCCTTCGCATTCTTTGGCGCCTCATTGGCAAGAAATTTCACGGTGGCGTTCATTTCCGGCCGCAACTGAACGGCAGGATATTTATCAGGATTCTGAACCTGCACTTTTACCTGCACCGTAGCCTTTTGGCGATTGGCCTCGGGAGATATCTGTGCGA
Source organism: Acidobacteriota bacterium (assembly GCA_003225515.1). Classification (GTDB taxonomy): domain Bacteria; phylum Acidobacteriota; class Terriglobia; order Terriglobales; family Acidobacteriaceae; genus Sulfotelmatobacter. The sequence goes on from QIAK01000359.1 coordinate 1,336, forward strand.
TCACGCCATAGAATTCCTTGTCGGGATATGCATCAGTGGTCACCTTGGCCTTCTGCGTAGGGCTGAGGCGCGCAAAATCCGCCTGCGCGATATCGAGTTCGACCTGAAGATCGTTCAGGTCAGCGAGAGACACCACCGAACCTTGCGGACCACCCGCGGCCGCGCTGGCAAACTGTGACGTGATCAGTTCACCCTTCTCCGCGGTACGATCGAGAATCGTGCCGGTTACGGGCGCGCGAATCACGGTGGCATTCAGTTGCGACTGGGCATAGTCAAGTTGACCTTGCGCCTGCATGAGTGCGCCCTGGGCGCGGGCGATCTCCTCAGCCCGCGGTCCGATTTTGGATAGTTGGAAGGCCTTCTCCAGGGAATTCACGCGTTGCTGGTCAGATTCGAATTTCGCTGTAGCATTGTCTAGCTCCTGCCGCGAAAGTACTCCGCCGCCAGCCAGTTCTTTGGTGCGGTCAAGCGTAAGTTTGTCGTTGGCCAGCGTAGCCCGCGCCTCGTCAAGGTTATGCTGGGCCTGCTGAACCTCCTCCGGCCTCGATCCGTGTTGCATTTCGTCAAGATAAGCGCGTGCATTCGCCACCGCGCCTTTAGCCTGCGCATAGGAGGCGCGGAATTCCTGGTCTTCCAGGCGAACCAGCACCTGATTTTCTTTGACCTTGTCGCCCTTCTCCACGCCAATCCATGCCAGGCGGCCAGTGACCTTGGAATTCACGTTGATCGTGTGATGCGCGACGATGTAGCCGGTCGCCGAAAGCACGATGCCGCCGGCGTCGTTGCCGGTGGTCTCGGCGGCAGCGCGGACCACTTCGACCTCGGGCACGTCGGACGAGAACGCGCGGTACGCTATCGCGATCAAGCCCAGCAATACGACCACCGCGATGCCGCCCAGAATATATCGCCGCGCCCACGTCGGTGGCTCGCCGCCTGAGTCGCCGCGTTGCGTGCGATCGATGCGCAGGCTCTGCAAGTCTTCGTGTTTTGTGTCAATCGCCATAAGTAGGATTACGTATGAACTTTCTCAATAGTTTCGTTACGCGCGAAAGTTATCCGCGCAGCGCGCTGAGAATATTCTGTCGGGCTGCGTGCCAAGCCGGAGCCAGACCACCAACAAAGCCCATGAGTAGAGCGAACGCCATGGCATACGCTGCAACCTGCCAGGTGATGGTCAGGGCAAAAACCACTTCGCTGAAAGTCACGGCATTCGATGTTCCCGTCTGCATTCCGTTGAACGGAAGCATGAGCAGAATGCCCACTCCAGCTCCCAGCAGGGCCAGCATCAGAGACTCCAGCACAAACGAAGTCAGAATTGCAGGACGCGAAAATCCGATCACTCGCAAGGTAGCAATTTCCCGCCCGCGATACGCCACCGCCGCATACATGGTGTTCATTGCCGCAAAGATCGATCCAATTGCCATGATGAAGGCGACTACAATGCCAATAAATTTTATGGGTCCGCCGGAGCGAGTCTGCTTGTCGTAATACGAGGTCTCGAGATCGCCTTCAAGTTTCAGCCGTTGATCATCCGCCACTCGCTTCGTCAGCGCGTCGGCAGCAATGGGATCTGTCGCGCGCAGATATGCCGACGAATATCCGCCCTGCCGGTCGAAATCGGAGGACATCTGGTTCACGTCGCCCCAGATTTCAGATTCGTATGCCGACCCGCCCGCATCAAACACTCCTACAACTGTCCACAGGCCTTTGCCGAACTCCATCGTGTCGCCGATATTGGTGTGCGTGAAACGGCCGCGAATCGAGCGGCTCACCACGACTTCGCGCTGCCCCGTTTGAAACCAACGGCCCTCAGCGAGCTTCGCGCTAGGACGCACTTCCAGCCCATCCGGCATCATGCCGCGGACCGTCACGTTTACCTCGCCTGTCCCATCTTTGCGCGGCAGCACGATAACCACCACTAGCTCGCCGGACGCCATGGGCTCGCCGTGGCTGTCTTTCGCGATGCCTGGCAGAGTCTTCAGCGTCGGAAAAAGAGATGCATCGAAGCCACCAGAAAGTTCGGCCTCCGATCCCTTGCGCAAAACCAGCACATTCCTGGGATCGCCGCTGCTCACGAAGGCGCGCTGCAGTCCGGCAAGCAACGCCATTAGAAAGATTGCGGTGGTCACGGTGAGCGCAATGCCGAGAGCCGTCATGATGGTGAGGCCCTTGCGCAGCTTCAAGTTTCGAAAGTTATAACTGATCGGTATCGCCATAGGAATTTCTCGATTCATCCAATGTGCCGCAATCCTTCGACAATATTCATCCGCGATGCGTTGTAGGCCGGCAAGTAACCGCTCACTAGTCCAAGGACTACGGCCACCAGCAATGACATGGCGGCGGTCGCAGTCGTAACTTTCATAGCGAGAGGAACACCAATAGCGATGAACTGACGGGTCAGCAACCAGATCAAGGGAATCGCGATCAGAACGCCCAGCGCGCCTCCGGCCAGCGATAAAGCCACTGACTCGCCGACAAAAATCGAGAGAACACTTTTCCGAGTGAAGCCCAGCGTCTTCAGCACCGCCACTTCGCGAGTGCGGTTGCGCACCGACATCGCCATGGTGTTTCCGGATACCAGCAAGATCGCAAACACCACCGCCCCGCAGATGCCCAGTATGAACGCCTTTACGTTGCCGAGAGAAGCTACAAATCCGAGTTGAAAAGCTTTTTCGCTCTCCGTTTTAGTTTGCAGAGGAGAGTTGCGGAACAAGTCATCTATTTCTTTGGAGGCCCGCGCCACGTCGTCCGCCGAATCGATCTGAGCCGAGTACCAGCCTGCCTGCCCCTTGAACCAACTCACCGACTCTTCCAGATACTTCGCATTGAAATAAAGAGCATTCTGCGGCGGATCGCGATGGTAGATGGCGCGAATGGTCAAATCCAGGTTCGCGGGAAAGATCGTGCCCTGCAATGCAATGCGGTCACCAATCTTCCAGCCGTACTTGTTCGCCAGGGTGACATCGACCAATGCTCCGGCGCGATCCCGCTGCCAGGCGAGCAACTGGTCAGGCGGCACAATCTTGTCGGAGGCGACCTTCAG
>QIAK01000359.1:4467-5002 GCA_003225515.1 Acidobacteriota bacterium
CGGCTGTAACCCCGGGAACGCTGCGAATCTTATCCCGGTAGTACGCAGGCAGAAAAAAAGCAAGTGACACGCGGTCGCGGATGATCGCCCGCCGGGCAGCCTCCGGCGCGACCTGATCTACATAGAAAGATCTCCAGATGCAGATCATCAGCGTGAGCAAGAGCAGCGAGAAGCTGATGCTGACCATAGTCAGCAGGCTTCGCCGTTTGTTGCGAAATGCATTGCGCACGATGAAACTGCTCAGTGTCATAAGACCTTTATTCCGCCTATCCAGTTACTATCCAATGTGCAGGAGCCCCTCGACAATCTGCACCCGTGAAGCGTTGTACGAAGGCACCAGCGAACTGAAAAACCCGACCAGCGCCGCAACCAGCAAAGCCACAGCAAGCGTTCCCAGTGTGACCTGCATTTGGGCCAGGAAAAAGCCCATGGGAGAGTGCTTGAATAGCGTCAGCAGCAGCCAGGCAAGCCCACAGCCGAAAAATCCTCCTGCAAGCGACAGGGCCATCGATTCCCCTACAAACAATCGCAGAAT
>QIAK01000636.1:0-572 GCA_003225515.1 Acidobacteriota bacterium
GATCCCGCATCACTCCACCTTCTCGAAGAACCGGCACGGACGGTTTCAAGAGTCGAAGCTGTTTGAGAAGTTGTTCGAGCAGATTGTCGGAACTCAAGAATCAGATCGGGTTGCGCCGCTTGCGCCTCCGCAGACTGAAGTTCGTGCGGGAGCAGTTCTTCCTGGCAGCGGTGGCGCAGAACATCAAGCGACTGGTGCGCTTCCTCAGCCGACCCACAACACCTGCTACCCAAGCTGCCTTTTAGCTGAAGTGAGAAGAAAGAACTCGGCGCCCGCGATCATGATAGCCCAAAGACCAACCGTCGTGGATTTAAGTTTCTCGTTCCTGATCACTGTCCATTCTTGCAAATGCGGGATTCGCCCTCGTTGCTCAGAAGCAATTTGAGAAAAAGAGACAGCTAGTCTCGAATCGAATCCAAAGCAGTCGGAATTTGAGTGAGAGGGCCTAATTTCAACAGTCCGCCATCCTATTCTCTTGCCACCTCTCAAGCCCTCCAAGCGGGAACACATCTGTCATCATTGGCAGTTTCCTACGCGTGACACCGGTGCGTATCCTGCGATGCAGGGAGATC
>QIAK01000636.1:631-3072 GCA_003225515.1 Acidobacteriota bacterium
GTGATCTTGTTGACTAGCGGTTTGTCGAGTGCCAAAGACTCACCCGAGGAGAAGAAGGAAAAGACTCGCAAGATGGCTGATCAGACGCTTACGGATCTGTATAAGCTTCAACCTTCATCTAAGGCAGATATTCAGAAGTCTGCCGGGTATGCCGTTTTCAATAATATGGGGGCAAACGTATTGCTGCTGAGCACGGCGCGTGGCGCTGGGGTCGCCGTAAACTCCAAGACCAAGCAGAACACCTTCATGAAGATGATTTCGGGTGGCGTCGGACTGGGTCTGGGAGTGAAGGACTATCGTGTGATCTTCGTGTTCGAGAACGATAAGGCACTGGCCCGATTCCTCGATTCTGGCTGGTCCGGTTCAGCGCAAGCGGACGCTGCGGCCAAGACAGGCAAGTCAGGCGCAGCTTACTCAGGAGCGGTTGAGGTTGAACCGGGTGTTTGGGTCTACCAAATTACCAAGAAGGGTCTCGCTCTCCAGTTGACCCTGCAGGGTACGAAGTACTACAAAGACGACGATCTCAACAAATCCTAGCTCCCCGGTAATTTGGAGAACAATCGCCATATCACTCAAAACCTCTCAATGAGCGAAATGGCCTCAGCCATCAGCATTGTGCGAGAATTAGTCGCTGCCCAAAGAATCGCGGTGGCTGGCAGTGATATTCCAACGCCAGCCACCCGTTACCCGCTATGCTGCCACTTTCTGACCCCAAACCTCTTTCATATCCGCCACTCCGGCATCCCACTTGGTCAGCTGCTCCGGGGTGAGGAAGTTTACCAGTCGCTGACGAAGTGCTGTGCGGTTGGACTTGATTTTATTGATTACATCATCTTGAGTCGCGTTGGGGTTCTGCTGCTTGTATTCCTCGACTTTTTCGCGGGCTTCCGACATGAAGGTACTTAGTTTCTGTTTCTGGTCATCCGTTAGGTTCAGAGTACCTGCGAGTTTCTTCAGTTCACCTGCTACGGACTCACGTTGCTCGGTAGTAAGAGTCATAGTGTGCTCCTTCCGTTCTAGGCTGGATACTTACAGTGAAGGTTCGCATTCACATTCGCATTGCTGAGATTGGTCCGCACGAGTTTTCAACTGTGCGGACGCAAGATGAACGTGAGGCGTACAACGATGAGAGCTCTTACGGTAGTCGCTTACTGATCATCAACGAAACTGTCAAATCTGTCAGGTCCTTGCAGGAAAGACGGCCCGCGCAACCAGGCACTGTCACCTTGTACGGTATCGATTTTCTTTGCGCCGGGAATACAACACGGAGCGGGCCGCACTCGGCGCTGGGCAACAGGGGGACGATGGACAACGGTTGATACATCGCCATCGGAGCGCGCCATTTCGCTCTAGATAGAACAAGTGCCGTCTCCAACCAAGGCTGTCGCATTCGCGATCATGATTCCTAGTTCAAACTCCTCGGTGAAGAGGAGCGGGACTTTAATCATTACGTTGGTGATTTACTGCACACCATGGCGATGTCCAGGCGGTCCCACATGCGAACCGAAGCTTTCCAGTTGTGCGTAATTCCATCCTCTGCGCCACATCCAGTACAAACGAATCCCCAGCCTTCGGGCCACGGCAACTTTGGCGATCTTTCGCCCTCGCCGCTGGGCCAGGTGAAAAAAACGGTTACGCCATCGCACATCGCTGCGCACCGTGACCTGCGCAGCTTCCACCAGCAAGAAACGTAACCAGGAGTTGCCCTGTTTGCTGAACCGCGCTAAAGTAGTCGTCACCTATTTAATGCAGCAAGGGAACGTGCCGATACGGCACATCGTGGCTCCGGGCACTCATTTCAACAGTTACGGCGATAGAAAACGTGAACGAGTTTTCCTGAACCCGGTGCCTCGGTAGAAGTGCAATTTAGCGACCCATGCATATTTTGGCGGCCATGCCAACTGTAAAATCTGACAGGAGCGTGTACGGTCCTTCCCGCATTGGTGTCCGTTATACCGCCGACGCATAATTCATAATTGTTGTGGCGCTTTAATTGTGCCATTCGATTCGTGAGCTTAAGAGGGAGACTCAGATTCATGTTGTTGAAAGAAATCGTTATTGTGGATGATTGCAAAGAATGGCGACGAATCGTCTGTTCAATCCTACAGACTCGGCCAGAATTAAGGATTATCGCTGAAGCAACGGACGGGGCAGAAGCGGTCCAGAATGCAGAGGAATTGAAGCCCGACTTGGTTTTGCTCGACATCGGGTTGCCAAGACTCAACGGAATCAACGCAGCTGAACAAATATTCGAGGTTTCTCCGGCCTCGAAGATACTGTTCCTATCAGGAATTAACGATCCAGATGTCATGCAGGTCGCGCTCAGAAGTGGGGCATCGGGATACGTTTGTAAACACAACGCCGGGGCGGAACTGTTACCCGCGGTCCTTGCAGCTTTGGACGGTTCGTCGACAATGAGTGACGAACTCGTGTCCTCCGGC
>QIAK01000636.1:3109-3669 GCA_003225515.1 Acidobacteriota bacterium
GACGGCAAGGCTAGCCGAGCAGTCCGAGGGAATCCAATCCAGGTTGTGATCTAAGCTGCTGCGTTCTCGCCCTCTTTAAGGCGTCGCAATTCGCTTTCGGGAATGGCGAACTCCGCGACGGCGCACTCCAAGCAAACCTTGATCTTTGGAGACACCAACACGAGCGGCTTGTCCAGTCCAGCGAGTCCCGGAAAATGAATGCCAATGTTAGCGTCGAAGGTACGCGTATTTTTGGATTGACACGATTTGCACGACACTCTTATCTCCTAACACACACTTTTTAAGCGGGAAAAAGTCTCCCGTATGGACTGTACGTGCGGTTTCCCACGTATAGCCGTGATTGGCATCACCAGTAGCAGTAATTGATTACTGTGGCCTGAAAGTCGCCGGGATGGATTGAAGCATTGCTCAACTCTCGAAATATCGCCATCTCTAACGATGTCGGCAGTGTCAAGCACGTTTTCGAGCACACCTCTGCATGCACTCATAGAAGAGCGCCATTTCGCTCTCGTTGATGGTTTGCGCTTTCCAACCTTGGGCTCGCTTCTAATCGTTCGGGG
>QIAK01000360.1 GCA_003225515.1 Acidobacteriota bacterium
AGTTGTCGCCCAATCGCGGAAATTCGGAGGACGATGGAGGTCTCCGGTGTTTCGCCTTTGTGAATCAACATTTGGTGCGCAGCCTCGGGGAGATGTTTCCCGAAATCGTTCTCGCCCTTGCCCAGAAACATTTCGATCAGTGCCTGGCGGGCGGATTGCGGAGGAGGCGGCGCGGCGGTCTGGGCCAGGGTCTGGACGGTAAACGAGATGCCGCCTGCGACCATTAATAGCGAAGCCAGCCAGATCTGCCTCATCTTCATCCTCCTGAAACTTCACTTCTCGCATCGAATTTACATATTACAGTTGTGAAGACTCCGAAAGCCGCGACGAAGTTCGTGCTTTCGTAGAACGCGCCAGGTGGGAATTCTTGCTCATTTCCTCTTGCCACGCGGTTCTGTGGTTAAATTCTCACACCCATGAAACTGCTGATCGTTGTGCATCACCGTCTCGATTTGTGGAATGTCCCGTCGTGGTTTGGAGAGCGGCTGGCGCGGGAGTTTCCGCAACTGCAGATCACACTGCGCGATAGTTATGACGGTGTCGAAGACCATCTGCGCAATGCGGAAATCATCTACACGATCTCCCTGCGGCCGGAGCAGTTCGCAGCGGCGCGAAACCTGCGCTGGATCCAAGCCCCAACCGCGGCGGTTCATCAATTTCTCTTCCCGGAATTGGTGAAGAGCGACGTCGTGCTCACGAACTCGCGAGAGGTGCATGGCCCGGTGGTGGCCGAACACGTAATGGCATTGATCTTCGCGCTGGCGAAGAAGATTCCGCAGGCGGCGCTACTCCGAAAGGGTGTGGGGGCAGGAGAGAATGTGGAATGAGGGAGTGCCTCCGCGGGAAATTGCTGGTGCGGTCCTCGGATTAATCGGAGTGGGGAGTATTGGGCGGCGCGTGGCGCAAATGGCTTCGTCCCTCGGCATGCGCGTGATCGCGGTGCGCGAGAACGTAGAAAAGCGAAGGCCAGAGGGGGTTGAGGCTGTGCTCCCTCCATCGGGCATTGACGAAATGCTGAGCCAATCCGATTACGTCGTCGTGGCGGCGCCGCTGATCGCTTCCACTGAACGACTGATCAACTCCGCGCGACTGGCCGTGATGAAGCCCAGCGCCTGCCTGATCAATGTAGGACGCGGCACGCAGGTGGACGAGGCAGCGCTGGTCCAAGCTCTTCGTACGCGACGCATTGCCGGGGCCGCGCTCGACGTCTTCGAGCGCGAACCACTGCCGGCAGATTCTCCCCTGTGGATCGTTGAGAACCTGCTGATTACGCCACATACCGCGGGCCTCACGGATAAGCTCTGGCCTCGGCACTATGAACTGTTCGCTGACAATCTTCGCCGGTATGTGGCTGGACAGCCATTGTTGTTTGTAGTCGACAAGCAGAAGGGATATTGAGTGTCCCGCTTCGTGCTACAGTTTTCCTGAGAATTGCGGTTGAGCATTCTTGGCCGCGGCTTTTCGATTGTGCCGGCACGCCGGCTGGAGTGCCGGGCGCCACACAGCGATTCTCACCCGAAGGTTAGCGCCGAACTCATGGAACAGCGTCTCATCCTTATCAACCTGCTGGTGAAGCTGGGCGTAGCTGCGGCTGTGTCGAGCAGCCTGGTGCGGTCTAAGGAATTCAAGCTGCTGTTATTTCGCGAGGAGCGGAGTTTTCGGCAGAAGATTTATTTGGTGCTGTGGTTTGGCCTGCCAATCATGATCGGCGTTTGGATACGGATCTCGCAGAATCATTTTTTGGCCGGAGATCTGAGCTTTGAAACCACCATTCTTTTGGGAATGGTGGCCGGGCGCTGGGCAGGCTCGCTGGGAGGGGTGCTGATGGCCTTTCCGGCCATGCTGCACGGCGATTGGGCGACGCTGCCATTCCTTCTGCTCTGCGGCTTTATCTCGGGCCAGTTTCGCACCATGGCGCTCGATAAAGACGACATCTGGTCGTTCACGCCATTTATCGACCAGAGTATTTTTCGGCTGATTCGCCGTAATCTGCCCCGGCCGCGGCTTTTCGACTGGCAGATCATTTTTTTTATGACGGTGATCGGGCTGCGCTTCGTGCAAACCGAACTGGTAACGTATTTTCCGCATTCCGTCTTTGCGCTGGAGAGTCCCGATAACTGGTGGGTGGAGAGCGCGATCTACGCCGCCTCGGTGATGGCGATCGGAATCGAGCTGAAGATTTTCAATAGCGTCCGCATCCAAATCAAGCTGGAAGAGCAGGAGCGGCTTCTGCTGCACGCCCGCATGGAGGCGCTGCAGAACCAGATCAATCCGCACTTCCTTTTTAATACGTTGAACTCAATCTCGTCGCTGGTGCGCTTCGACCCGGATATGGCACGCGACGTAATCTCGAAACTAGCGACGATCCTGCGGCGCTTGCTCAATAGCAGCGAGGCATTCGCGCCGCTGCGGGATGAATTCGAATTCATCGACAATTATCTCGACATCGAGGTCGTGCGCTTTGGACGCGACAAGTTGAGGGTGGTCAAGCAACTCGATCCAGCCTCGCTCGATGTCGTGGTTCCCAGCATGCTGCTGCAGCCGCTGGTTGAAAATTCGATCAAGCATGGTCTGGGACCGAAGATCGAAGGCGGCAGCATTTATCTGCGCAGCCGTGTCGCTAACTCCCGCCTGATTATTGAAGTCGAGGACGACGGCGTCGGGATGGGCGGGGCTAAGCTGGAAGAAAGCAGCAGTTGGGCAGGGATGGGCATCGGCATGGCGAACATTTCCGAGCGGCTGCAGGTGCTTTATGGTGATACGGCGCGGATGACGATTGATAGCCAGGAAGGCAAGGGAACTCTGATTCGCATTCGTCTGCCGCTGGTCGAAGCAGCCAGTTCAGTGCCCGAAGGATTTTACGCGGAGCGCTCCAGCACGCGCCGGTAGAAATCCTCGTACTGCTTTACGATTTTGGTTGAGCAGAAACGTTCCATGGCCGCCGCCCGCGCCCGCTTTCCCATATCCCGCAGACTTTGCTCATTGCTGAGTAGTTCAATGGCGTAACGCGCCATCGTTTCGACATCGCCCACGTCGGCGAGATAGCCGGTATTGCCGTGGTCGATGACTTCCGGGACGCCGCCTGCACGTGTAGAAATCGGAACTACCTCGCACGCCATCGCCTCCAATGCCGCCAATCCGAATGATTCCAGCTCACTCGGAATTAGCATGATGTCCGCAATCGAAAGCTTCTCTTCAATCTGATCCTGCTTGCCGAGAAACAGTACATCGTCGTGAATGCCTTTCTGCACCGAAAGCCATTCGGCAACGGAGCGGTCGGGGCCGTCTCCGATCAGCAGCAACTTCGAGGGAATCGTTTTGTGGACGCGGTCGAAAATTTCAATCACGTCGGTCAGACGTTTGACCGGGCGAAAGTTCGAGAGGTGCACCAGGACGCGCTCTCCATGGGGCGCATACTCCGCCCGTATTTTCGCGAAGGTGTCGGGATTGCGGCGATACACATCGCAATTCACCGAGTTGTAAATCACTTCGATGCTGTTCTTCACGTCGAAGACGCGTTGCGTACGGTCTTTCAGGTAATTCGAAATTGCGGTGACTCCGTCGCTCTGCTGAATCGAGTAGCGCGTAATCGGCAGGTAGGAACGGTCGAGGCCAACCAGAGTGATGTCAGTGCCGTGAAGCGTGGTGACAAAGGGAAGGCGGCGTCCACGAGGGCCGTCCGCCAGCATCTGCCGCGCGAGCAGGGCGCTCACCGAATGCGGGATGGCGTAGTGCACGTGCAGCAGATCGAGATCGTACAGTTGGGCGACCTCCGCCATGCGCGTGGCCAACGCGAGATCGTAAGGTGGATAGTCAAACAGCGGATAACGCGAGACTTCCACTTCATGATAATGGATGTTCGGTTCTTCGCCGCGCAAGCGAATGGGCTGCGCGTATGAGATGAAATGAATCTCGTGCCCGCGCTGCGCCAGTTCCAGTCCGAGTTCCGTGGCGACAACACCACTACCACCGTACGTCGGATAACAGGTGATTCCGATCTTCATGTGCGAGAGGCCGCCTTCTCGTGTACCTGTCATTCGATGGCCGGAATGCGCAGTAGATGCAGATTTTACACGGGTGACTTGCGGTTGCGGGGGCGCGGGTAGACTTTACTCGCCGGTTTTGAGGCCGAGGGTGATTCCGGGGTCGAGTTTGTCGAGGTGAGCTTGAAAGCGCTTTTTGGAATCTTCGGTCATTCCGGTGAATTCGATACCCATCCCCACTCCGGGGTCGCGAGTGCGAACCACAGCTGAAGGGGTCAGATGCTCTTCTTCGATCCACAAATCCACGCGAAGCGCAGTCGCGACAGATAAGGGCATGACGGTCTCAACATAACAGCCATTCCCACTGATGTCGGTAGCGTTCACGCGCATCGGAGTATTCACGCGTTCGTCGCGAAGCTCGAGAGGATAAGAAACCTTGTGACGGGCGAATTTTCTGCGATTGTCCTGACGCTGCTGAGTGCGTTCCTCCGGCTTCATATCCGTGGGAAGAACGGCTGCCCATGGACAGTCCTGGTCGGCCACGAGCGTCACACCGACTTGAGTCTTCTTTAATGCTCCAGCATCGACCACCCAAACCACGCGGCAGCGCGCCTTCCTGGTTTCGTACTGCACCCCGATCACGTCGCCCACCTTCAACTCGGGCTCGATACCGAAGATACAAGCGCCGGTAGCGCTGATGTTCTGCGCCATGGCGTTCTGGAAGAACGGCTGGTTGTTACCACCCATGCCCCACACTCGGACCTTTAAGTCCAGAGTCGCACGCGGAGCTGACCCTTGGGCCGACATGAGCGAAAAGTCCTCCCGGTCACAAAAACCTAAAGTAAAGGATGATCTGCAAAATATCATACTCCCGCAGTGCAGGTTGGAAGATTACGAGAGTACCTTAAGCCTCGGGGTCGCACCTGCTAAGTACTGGTTACTTTCGGAATCACAAATGCGTTCTGGTCGCTGGCCGGGACAGATTTGTCGGTCAGGTCACGATAGGAGATCAGCTGG
>QIAK01000361.1:0-3943 GCA_003225515.1 Acidobacteriota bacterium
TGAGCTTAGTAATTCAGATTGTGAAATTCAGATTCCCTTGGTGGTTCGCCTGCGGAAAGGATGAGAGACTCTATGTGTCTTGCCGTCATAGAGTTTTTCGAACGGTCACACGTTCTCTAGCGCCAGGGATGGATCCATCACCTATGTTTTCCCCACAGCCCATCGGATACGCCAAAACTCCCTACCTGAACACCCACGAAATCCCCAAAGGTCTCGACGCCAAACATGATGCCGAAGGCGTCCTCGAAATCCTGCCGCAATTCGAAGCGGGCCTCACCGACATCGAAGGCTTCTCTCATCTCTTCGTTCTGTGGTTCTTCGACCGCTCCGAGGGGTTCGACTTGCTCGGCACGCCTCCCATTGACAATCGCCCGCACGGCGTCTTCGCCACCCGCTCCCCCCGGCGTCCCAACCCAATCGCCCTCACCGTCGTCGAACTCCTCCATCGCGAAGGCGCACACTTGCACGTCCGCGGCGTCGACATGCTCGATGGAACTCCGCTACTCGATCTCAAACCTTACCTTTCGAGCATCCCGACCGAAAAATTACGCCGAGGCTGGCTGGCAGAGGCCGAGGCGCGCCGCTCGAAATAGCGCGACCCATGCCGCTTCCCTATGCAATTTCCTTCATCTTGCGGCCTCTACGAAAAGTAAAGTAACGTTCCAAGGCAACGTGCGCCCACCCCCTGGCGCACTGCAGATGCCTGGTACCGAACCCCGGAGGATCGTCATGCAATCACCTGCCATCGCGAGATGTTCTGACTCTGCTCAGAAGCGTGCTTCGCTGAGATCAATTTTCAGAGCCACAATGCTCGCCACAGCGGCACTCCTATGCGCGATCATCCCGGCCTCTGCCCAGACCGTCACAAATATCTACAACTTCGCCGGCAACGGAGTCAGCGGATCAACTCCCTGGTACGTCACCCTGGTGCAGGGCACGAATGGCAATCTTTACGGTACGACCTACGACGGAGGAGTGAGCTCCGTCGGAACCGTCTTCTCCGTCAGTACCACAGGATCAGAGAAAATTGTCTACAGCTTCAAGACCACTGGCAATGATGGCAACAATCCCACCGGGGGCCTCACGCTAGGCACCGATGGAAATTTCTACGGCATCACTCAGCAAGGCGGCACCAAGGCCAACGGGACACTCTTCAAAATGACGCCCACCGGCACGTTAACGATTCTCCACAACTTCAACAGCTTCGTGGACGGAGCCTTCCCCTGGGGACCGCCCATTCTCGCCTCCGATGGCAATTTCTATGGCACCACGAGCGGCGGCGGAATCAACGGACGCGGGGTCGTCTACAAGATGACAAGCTCCGGTACTCTGACGAAGATTTACCAGTTTGACGTGACTCATGGCTATTCTCCGATCGCTCCTCCCACTCAGGGCACCGACGGGTTCCTCTACATCCCTGTTGCCCAGGGAGGCGCCTACTACTGCGGAACGATAATTCAGCTGTCCACTTCCGGAGTGATCAACAATACCTACAGTTTTCCCTGCGGTCCCGGCGGATCTTTCCCTATCGGTCCATTGGTTCAGGCTTCGGATGGAAATTTCTATAGCACCACTCAGGACGGCGGCACCAATGGTGAGGGCGTGATATATCAAGTCACCCCTGGCCTCGCCGTAACCGTCCTGCACAGCTTCGGTGCAAACTTCGGCGACGGAACATTTCCCGGCGCCGGCCTGCTGCTCGCCACCGACGGCAATTACTACGGCTCCACCTCAGACGGCGGCGCTTATGGAGATGGCACGCTCTTCAATACCAGCACCAGCGGGACCTATACCAGTCTCTACAGCTTCAACAACACCGCAAACCTTTCCCAAATGTCTCCCTTGGCTCCGCCCGTCCAGGCCACCAATGGAATTCTTTACGGAGTTACAGAATTCGGTGGCCCATCCAACGATGGCACTGTCTATAGCCTGGATATGGGATTGTCGCCCTTCGTGAACATGGCATTGTTCACCGCAAAGGTGGGCAACACGGTCACGATCCTCGGCACCCACCTCACCGGAACCAGCAGAGTCGAATTTAACGGCGTTGCCGCAAATTTCAAAGTAATTTCCGATTCTCACTTGATAGCAACAGTCCCCACCGGTGCGACCACGGGACCGATTCAAGTAATCACTCCCCGCGCCATCTTGCAAAGCAGAAAGAATTTCGTAGTAAAGCACTAGATTGCCTCAGTTTTTAAAACAGCAATCCGACTGGCGTCATCCGGAGCGGAGCAGGAATCCGAGTTGCGCCCCGCTGAGCGGATCAGCAGTCCCCGACTGGGGTCATCCAGAGCGGAGCCGTTCTTCAGGCGAAGCGAAGGATCTCCCGCTAAACCGGCCGCGCGCGTAAGCCCAACACCTGCGAATGGCAGAGATTTGAAAGGCCGCGGCTTCAATTGAGTTTAGTGCGCCAGAAACCACTTCGACGCCGTATCGTCCGTCTTCAAAAAGTTCAACAACTCCATGGACACTTTGATCCGCCCCAGCGGATCCGACGGATGCGTACCGTCCACAGACAATTCCTGGCAGACCCATGTCAATCCGTCACTCCGCGGAATCATCCCATTCGCCCAGTAATACGGACCCCACGCCACCCATGGCGCCGCGACCGTCCCTTTTGATGGATCAAAATTCATCGCCGGATCTCCGCCAATCTGATCCTGGATTACGTTCTTCACCGCAAACCCCGACTCATAACCCCACGGCTCCGGATTCAGTGTCGTCGCCCCATCCGAATACCCGGTGTAGTTCATGCTCGAATAGTAAGCCAGCTTGATGTTAGGGAACTTACTCTGCAAATTCTGCGCAATCGATTGCAGCTGCGATTGCAGGCTGTCCATGTCATGGGGAAATGTTCCCCCCGGCCCGCCATCGACGTCCAGAATCCATGCTCCCACCACCTGCAGCGGCGTCACTCCCGCATTGGGCAGGTAATCGTAGGTAATCGCATTCCAGAAATTGTTCGTGGGAGACGCCAGCAGCGCTGCTGTGGCGCCACCCGTCGCGCCGTTTACGATGACCAGGTTCGAATTTTTTGAGGGATCGGTGTTCGCTAAAGCCAAAAACTCAAAAAATGGCTGTTGCGCAATCGACAGCCCTATCGACATAAACACGTATTTTCCTGTTGGGCTGTAATTACCGTTCGCATCCAAGGGCACGATCGCAGCCGCGGAGCTTTGTCCAAATGCATCATGTCCCGGATCGTCCACATTGCTCCCGTTCGCGTAGAGTCCTCCCTCTTCCGCTCCCAGATACAAGTTCGTTCCCAGGTCATTGATTGGAACCAGCGGCCCAGAGCCGTCCCCCGCGTTGACGCTGATGTTGTTGCAATTCTTGTATCCTGAATATGCCGTCACGGGTAGCGTAAACAACTTACTAGCTTTGCCCTGGACAGAAGCCGAATCTGTAACGTGCGCCGTAAACGTGTAGTTCGCCACTCCCACCGTCGAGGCGATCGAACCGGTGATCAGCCCTGAACTCGAGAGCGTCAATCCTGTCGGTAATACCGAGCCGGTTGCGAGCGTCCAGGTGTAAGGCGGTGTTCCCCCAATCGCGAAAAGATTCGCCTGATACGGATAGTTCTGCGTGCCGGGTGGAAGCGTCGGGTATGTGTTGATCCCCAGTGCCGTCGCGCTCGTACCGCTCCCCCATAAACTCACTCCGTTCGGCGGCGCAACATCATAGGTAAATGAGATTAACCCCGTTTGGCTCCCCACCGCCGTGGGTAAATAACCGATCGTCAGCTTGATTGAACTACCTGGACCAATCGACTTTGTCGTCGTCCACCCACTCTGCGCGAAAGGATAAGTCACCACAACATTGGTAAGGCTAACCGGGCTCGTCCCAGTGTTCGTGATCGTCAACATCTGCGGCTTACTCGATGTCCCCAGCGGCTGGTTCAGGAAACTCAGTGATGTCGTGCTGAGCGACGGGATTGCAG
>QIAK01000361.1:4022-8133 GCA_003225515.1 Acidobacteriota bacterium
CTGAATGGTGTAATCGGCGCGCTGCACTGGCCCGATCGTAATGGGCAGCGTCCCGCTGATGACTTTGAGTTGGGTGATGCTGGAAGTAATTGAGTTCAGCGTAATGCTCGCGCCCCCGCTGACGTTGTAAACGCTAACCACCTGTGTCGCGCTGCTGCCCACGGGCAGATAACCAAAATCCATACCTGTCGGAAGAATCGCCGGATTAGTCTGAGCCGCAAGTGGCAGCGAACTCACCAATATCATTATCAGAAGCAGCGCGAGCAGAGCAGACTTATGTCTCATCCGAGGGCCTTTTCTTGCCTTCTAAAGTGATGATTATTTTATGAGAATTTCGCCCGCTGGCAATGATGAAAGAATTTGCATCTCATGCCACATCTTGTCACTTCGGAAGGTGCGGTCGGTTTTGCCTTTGCGCCACTATAAAGGTCAATGAGTGTGGCTCGGCTCCATGATCCGTAAAAGAGGATGGCCATCGATATTTTGCAAAGGGAAATACACCAAATGTGTATCCGGATCAACCGAAACCGTGTGGGCGTGCGGCATGTACAGCGTTCCTTCGGAGATCAACGTCTTTTCCATCTCGCGAAACACGGTCACGTTTCCGGATTCCGCGGAGACGTACAACTTTTTGAGTCCAGCATCGAAAGCGAGCACGTCGGGATCTTTTCCCACCGGATAAGTCGCCAGCACTTGCATGTTCGAAAGGTCGATGATTGCGAGCTTGTTATTTTCCTCGCCCGCGACAAACGCCAGCCGTCCAGCGACATCGAGGACCACCCCGTGCGGGCTGGCGATTCCGGCCACAGGATAACGCCCCACAATTTTGGCTGTCGCCGGGTCAATCGCGACGAGTTCGTTCTTTTCATGGACAGCGACGAGAACGTGGCCGGAACCAGGATCGTAGACCGTGTTCCCAGCGCCGCCGCCGAGCGCGATCGTTGTAGTAAGCGAGTTCGTCGTGGCATCGATGACAGCATCCGCATCTCCATGTTCGTCAGAGACAAACACCCGCTTGGGGCCGGGAGCATAGGCGATGCCGTCCGGATATTTGACCGGCCCGACCTTTGCGATCGTTTTCAACGTCTGCATATCAACAGCTGCTACTTTGTGCTCTCCTGTGACCGATGCGTACACTCTGCCTAGTTCCGGAACCGCCCAAATGCCATGAACATTGGCGAATCCGTCCAGGTTCGCTACGACCTCGCGTTTCTTCAGGTCGAATACGACGACTTGGTCCGCGTTCATGTGCGCGATATAGAGACGTCCGTGAGAAGGATCGATCGTCTGATAGTCGAACCGAACTGCTGCGCCCGGCAGCGGAACGTCGACTACTTTCTTCAGCGGCGCCGAATCAGGACTCTGCCCGGGAAGAGCAGAGGTTGTGTACCCAACAATGGAAACGAGTGTTGCTAGAGCCAGGACATGACCGAACCGGAATTGTGGTATTCGCATGGCAAGCCTTTTGGCCAAATCAGATTTAGGGTTCTTTCAGGCGGATACCAGTATATTGCTTTCGTGGCCATGAAGCGCCGTGCTGGGCTTGCGGGAACGATCCTGCTTGTGTGTGTCCTGAGTCAGACGGTGTCGGGGCAGAAGGCGGAGTCTGCGCCGGCTGCCGCCGAACCACGACAGCGCGTTGCAGAAGCAATACGAGTTGATCACCCGCCGCGGTTGAACGGCGCCCTCGACGATCCCCTATGGCAGCAAGCCTTTCCGATTACAGATTTCAAGCAAAGAGAGCCCTATGAAAGCCAGCCAGCGACCGAGAGAACCGAAGTGAGGCTGCTGTATTCGCGGAATGAAATCTATGTCGGCATCGCGTGTCATGATTCTGCTGCAAGCGGCCCGGTCGCCACTCAACTCCGCCGCGACCTTACCCAGGAACTGGATGATTATTTCGAGATCATCATCGATTCCCGCCATGACGGACGCAATGCGTATGTCTTCCAGATCAATCCCCTCGGAACACAACGGGATGCGCTTATCACTGACGAGCAGGTCGGAGAAACCCAGGACGGTGATACAGGATGGGATGGAGTCTGGACCTCAGAAGCTCGGATCACAAAAGATGGGTGGACAGCCACCGTTGCCATTCCGTTTTCGACTCTGAATTTCATGCGCTCCCGCGACGTAGTTTGGGGGCTGAATTTCAAGCGGTTCATTCGCCGCAAGAACGAGGAGGACCTGTGGAGTGGATGGCGGAGAACCTTCGGCGCGTCTAAGATCAGCCAAGCCGGCGCGTTGCATGGCATCACTGACATCGGCAGTGGCCGGCTGTTCATCATCAAACCGTATGCTCTGGGCGGCTTTAACCACTTGCCTGCCGACGCCACCATCGGCGGACTGAAGCCCGGTACCACCCCGCTATACACCGGCGGAGTCGACGTCAAAATTGGCCTGCGCTCCAATCTGGTGGCGAACCTCACTGGCAATACCGATTTCGCCGACAGTGATGTGGACGTTCAGCAATTCAATCTCACTCCTTACAAGTTGTTTTTCCCTGAGAAGAGGCAGTTTTTCTTAGAGAACGCCGGCGTTTTTGCCTTTCCCATGGGCCTCAGCAGTACGGCGGATCAGTTATTTTTCAGCCGACAAATTGGAATTGACCCAATCACTGGTCAGCAGGTTCCAATCAACGGAGGAGCAAAGGTTACCGGTTCTCTCAACGGACTCGAGTTGGGAGTGATGGATGTCGACACTCGCTCGTCCGGACCGAACCCCTGGGCGAACTATGCGGTTCTGCGGGTTAAGAAGTCGCTATGGAACAGCGGCTCGTATATAGGCGTGATGGGAATTGACAAGCGCTCTGGCGAGGTGGCTTCCAGCTTCAATCAAACTGCGGGCGCGGACGGAAGGTTCGTCCTGTTCAAAAACCTCGTTCTGGGCGGGTACGCGGCTCAAACCCGGACAGCAGGCTTTTCAGATGGGCAATCGAACCTTGGGGCAAACTTAAACTTCCGCTCCAACTGGCTCGACTTTCAGGCGGAGCACAGAAAAATTGGTCCGAACTTCAATCCGTCCGTCGGGTTCCTGGAGCGCGCGGATTGCATCTGTGACTACGCAGATGCCACTTTCAAGACGCGTCCTGAGTTCGGTGGGGTCCGGGAGTTGCAGTTCGAGGGCTTCATTTTTCATGCGCCCGACACGCACCATGCGGTTCAAACGCAAGAATGGCAGACCACCTTTCGCGCCAACTTTCACAATGGCTCCTACACTGACGATGACATCGTCGACGTCTTTGCTCAGCGGCTCACCACACCCTTTAACATTTACAAGAACGTAAACATTCCTGTCGGGATCTATAACTGGGCGAGGCACCAACTCACGTACGGCACTGCTGAGGACCGCCGTCTGACTGTGCGATTTTTCGAGCGTTTCGGGAGCTACTACAGCGGCCGATTGAATGAACTCCGCGTGCGGGCCAGCTATCGTGCAAACCAGCGGCTGTCATTCAGCGCCGGCCCGCAGTGGAACCGCTTTCGACTGCCGCTCACCGATGGCAACTTCTCGGTTGTGCTCGGCGAACTTGAGACCGACTACGCATTTTCCAGATTCGTTTTTCTGTCGACAATTCTTCAGGTCGATACTGCCAATCAGCAGGCCGTGAGCGCCAATATCCGACTGCGATGGAACTACCGTCCCGACAGCGATCTATACGTGATTTACACGGCGGGCCAGCAGTTCGCCAGTTTGGCGGCCGTCACCCCAGCGCAGTTTTATCAGAACCGATTCGTGGTCAAGTACACATATTCCTTTCGGCCGTGATCTAGGAGGAGCCAACCCACGAAGACCAGCAGACACAAGACTCACAATTCGAATCGATGAATGTGGTTGTTGCCAACAATCGGACATGATGCGCGACCTGTTCTCACCATCGATCATTAAGCACTTGCCGACTGGCCATCAACTGGCAATAATCCCGTAATGGATAAAATTCCGAGCGACTAGGTTTTCGCCATGCAGAATCCTGTCAAAGAACGGATCGTGAAATTACGAGAGGAAATAGCGCAAATCAGCGAAGCCAACCGTCTATATTTGAAAGCTCGGAAGAAGCCACACGGCACACAGGGGGATCACGCCCGTAGACTTCAAAGATTGCAGGAAATTT
>QIAK01000362.1:0-5433 GCA_003225515.1 Acidobacteriota bacterium
ACCCTCTCGCGTTTACCGGTGTCGAGGTCGAGATTGGCCAGGTTGAGAGGTGCGGGGTCAGACATCTTGCGAAGCGTGTCGCGAAAAACGTCGACTGTGTGATTCACGCTGCGAAAGTACGTAGCTTCGGTATCGGTACTGGGAATCTTGATGGCGAGGTCGGCGGCGCCGCCGACTTTGGGAACAATCCAGATAAAAATTGCCAATAGGTGCGCTTTGAATCCGGGGTCGCGGTAGGTGTGCTTCCAACGACGGTCGTAATTGGTGCGAGCCACGCGTTCGGCAAAGAGGCGATAGGCTTCATCATCGGGATGAGGCGGAAACTGGTGACCGTGCAGCACGACTTCCGCCTCGGCGAATGCGGGGATGAAGGTGCGCACGGAGGTGCGGTAACTGCGGAGCGAGGACCGCGACCGGCGAAGAACTTCGCGAATATCAAATCCGTAGATTGCAACGAAGGCTCGTTCCAGAAATCTTCTTGGAACCTTGAATCCTACGGTGCGCAGATAAGCTGGGGGCGCAAATTCCTGGTTCGTCAACTCGTCCACGTCGAAGGCAAACTCAGTTCGAATGTGGCCATGGGGACTTTCGCCGTAGGTCACCTTGGGCCCGAACTTTTTGGCCAACTTGGGAAATTCAATTGCGGTCACGGGATTGATGGCTTCTGAATGGCCGATGGTGTCGCCCAAATAATGAGAGAGCGCGCCAATTGCGAACGCGTATTCGTCAATCGTACTGGCGTTCTGCAGCATCCAGTCTACGAAGTCGCCAGTACGGACGTAGTGAGTGAGGTTGCTGAAGAGCCGTTTGCCAAAGGGGTAATAGCCCATGTCCTGAATGGCCGAACCGCCGTAGGCGTAGGCATGAGCCTCGACAAGTTGATGCTGGGTAGCATTGGGAAACCTGGCTTGCAAAAGCGGCTGTATGGAGTCGTTCCAGGCCAAGTCGATTAATTCTTCATGAGTGAGGACGGAGTAGCCGGAACTCTGGGCCGCTATAAAGATCACGGTCAGTACGAGGGCCAACCTGCAGCGGCGTGGACCAGCAATCGATATTTTCATTCCGACATTCGATGCTCTGCCGGTGGAGGATAGTTGTGGGAGAATCGGCGGAAGTAAAGGTATAAAGTCAAAATCCCCACCCTGTCTCTGCAAAGAACACAGAGACAAGGGTGGGGCACAGTCGGAACACTGGTGCTACTTCTTGTGAGGGCCGAAGTCGAACAGGTCCATCAGATCGGTAATCGCTGGACTATTCAACGGTACGTAAGGGTTGCTGCCGGTGACGGGATTGGCGAAATTGTCGCGGCTGCGAGCTGTGAGCGGCCCCAGTCCCCAATTCGCTTCGATGAATTTCAAGATCGAAACGTGGTCGGCGTAGGCGTGTGAGATGTGTCCGGCCGAAGTGTAGGGAGAGACCGCCAGTGTGGGTATGCGGGTGCCGTCACCGAAGTAGTCCAGGGGTTGAATATAGCCGGAGTCGTAGTAGCCGCCGCCTTCGTCGAAAGTTACGATGATGGCGGTAGTTGCCCACAAAGCCGGATTGGCCTGTACGTCGTCCACGATTTTCTTTACAAAGCCCTCGAACAGATTGAGTTTCGAAGAGGCAGGATGGCCGTCGAGCCAGCCGTCGGGCTTCACATACGACACGGCGGGCAGCGTTCCGTGCTTGATCGCCGAATAAAGTGCGGTGGTGTCTTGCAGGTTAGCCCGGCTGGACGCGCTGGTCATGATCGAGGTCGAGTACTGGAAGAAGTTGCAGATGTTGCAGTAGGTGTTGTCAGCGGTTACATAGTTCCCGTCCGGATTGGCCAGATAGGTCTTCCACTGGTCACCATAATATGCCCACGAGACGCCGTTCTCGTTCAACTCATCGCCGATGTTGCGCAGAGACGATGGAGGAATCGTGAAAACAGTCTCGTTGGGATTCCCGATGTCGGCGTACGCGCTCGCGCCGCTCCCGTAATAGCCGGGGTTGTAGTTGTTCAAGAGGTAGAAGTGATTGGAATCGCAATTGGGATTGATGGGCGTGCTGAGCGAACTCAGGTAAGTGGTCACCTGAGTGACTCCGGGCTGGGTTGGGTCTGAACAGTTGCTATAGGTTCCGCCGCCGTAGGAGGGAGATCCGTAGGAGCCGCCGCCGTAGCCGTCTTCGGTGTACCAGTTGTTGGTGCCAGCCTGAGGATCGGGGTTCTCGATTTCGTCCACGATGCCGGCGTTCGCGCTGCCCGCAGCAACCAGTTGATTGTGCGGAGGCTGGGCGGGATTTCCGTTGCCATCGCTAAACCAGATGGCGTCGCCGGTGCCGAGCATCACATGGTTGGCGCCGGTGCCGCCCATCACGGATTGGTGGAAGTTGTCGCTCATGGCGTAGTTGTCGGCGAGATATTTGAAATAAGGTGCGTCGCCCTGCTGCATGTTGTAGAAGCCCATGGCAGTCGAGCCTTCTTTAGTGGTGGTGTCATTGAAGCCCGCAGGCTGGGTAAGGCCATTGGTCCCGGCGCCGATGCTGGTTTCGACCCAAGGGAAGAGGTCAGCCTTGCATCCGCTGGGATTCGAGGTAGTAGCGGTCGCCGCGTTACAGTCAAACTGCTGCCACATCTGGTAGAACCTGTGGACGGGGCTGTTGTCGTAGGCGTCGTAGGGATGCGTGGCTGAAGTTATCTGGAACGGGCCGGAGGGCAAGGTGGTCGGGTTCGGGATGCGAATGTCCACGTCTCCGTGATTTAGTCCAGTGCCGCCAGTAGTCAAGTAGACGTAATAATCTTTCGGCAATCCGTTCTCATATTTTTTTGCTTGCCCTTTGTTCTTGAACGGCGCAGTCGTATATCCGCCGGCAAGCACTGGCGGCAAGTAGGTGTAGGCGGCATTGCCGGAGGGATTCAGCTGATAGCTGGTGGCGTCGCTGGCCGAAGACTGGCTGGCCAGGGCGAAATTGGCGCCGGGAGTGCCGCTCGAAGTCACAACGCCCTCCGACAGCAGGTTCAGGACGGAGTCGCTACTGGCGGGCTGGTAAGTGGCGAACACGTGATCGAAGGTGCGGTTTTCTCCAATGATCACAATCACGTGCTGAATGGGTGTGGTTGTGGCGGGAGAGTGTTTGGTGGGTTGTTGAGCGGCGGCGGAGAATGGCGCTCCGAGATTGGCGATCAGTGCGATGAGGCTGGTAGCAACAGCTGCGTGCTGCCTGGCTCTCGCCAGGAAACCTGGTGCGGACATGAATGTTCCTCCATAGAAAGATCTACTGAGAGAAGATAGCTGCGAATGGATACGGCGGGGATGAATTGCAGGTTAAAACAAATCCACACGATCCAGGATTAAGACTTCTGAGTGGTAAAGATATCCTATTGAAAAGACTGGCAGTGCACTTACGAATGTAAAAGTCAGATTGCGGATTTTGCACAGCATGCTAAACCTTCTAAAGTAATTCTTGTAGAACTTCCGGAGAGTGCAGACACCGACGATGACGATATTGGGTACGCCGACTTTGTTGGGAATTCCTTTTGATGGGCAATCCTCCTACCTGCGCGGGGCGGGGGAAGCTCCGGGGAAGATTCGCGAGGCGCTGCGCTGCGATGCGTCGAACTCGTGGTCGGAGTCGGGGGTGAACTTAGGCGTGGCTGGAGTATACGGGGATGCCGGGGATCTGGAGTTCGCCGAGAAGGACGCTTTCGCGGCGATTGATGCGCACGTAGGCGCTTTGATCGATCAGGGGAATCGGCCCGTGTCGCTGGGTGGGGATCATTCGATTACGTATCCCATCGTGAAGGCGTTTGCGGGGAGGTATTCGGAGCTGACAATTTTTCATTTCGATGCGCATCCGGATTTGTATGACGAGTTCGAGGGAAACCGGTTGTCGCATGCTTGTCCGTTTGCGCGAATCATGGAGGCTGGACTGGCGAAGAGACTGGTGCAGGTGGGAATTCGGACCATGAACCGGCATCAGCGGGAGCAGGCGCAGAAGTTTGGGGTTGAGGTTGTGGAGATGCGAGTTCTGCCGGCTTACGAAAAGTTGAAGGCGAAAGGGCCGGTGTATATCACCTTCGATATGGATGTGCTGGATCCCGCGTTTGCGCCGGGAATTTCACATCGGGAGCCAGGAGGGATGTCGGTGCGGGAGGCGATTGCGCATCTGCATGCCATTGAGGGAGAGATTGTGGGCGCGGATATTGTTGAATACAACCCGGTACAGGATGTGTCGGGGCTCACGGCTACTGTGGCGGCGAAGATATTGAAGGAAATTCTGGGGATGATGAGTTTGCGGCAGAGAGCTTGAACCACTAAGGGCACGAAGTTGCACGAAGGAAGGCGGATGGTATCGGGCGGGGACTTTACTTTAAAACGTCTGGCCGCTGTCGATTTGATATTTCAGATTTCTGAGCTCAGACACCGCGCTCCAAAGTATCCTTTTCTTTGCTCTGAAACGGCTCGTGGGAGTGCGTTTTCGCAGTACATTAGTAGAGATTGGTTTCGACTTATGGCAAACAACATTCAGACAAGAACGGCGAGAGGCTTGCTGGCTGCGGGATTGGCGGCATGCGCGATCACAGTGGCGTGCTCGGGAAATGCGGGACAGAACCCGAAGGCTGGCGGGCCGGGCGCGATGCCCGTGAAGATATTGGAGGCGCGAGCGGTCCCGGTGCATGATGCGACGGAGTATGTGGCGACGCTGAAGTCGCGGGACTCAGCCATCATCATGCCGCAGGTTGAAGGACAGATCACGGAGATTCTGGTGCATTCCGGCGAGCGGGTCGAGGGCGGAAGTCCGATCGTTGAGATCGATCCGCTGAAGCAGCAGGCGACGGTGAAGAGCCAGGAAGGGGCCCGGGCGGCGCAAGAGGCGAACTTGAGTTGGACGAAGCAGCAGTACCAGCGCGCTCAGGGACTTGCGGGCGCGGGGGTCATCAGCAAGCAGGATCTGGAGCAGGCCAAGACGGCGATGGATGCGGCGCAGGCGCAGATGGACGCGCTCAATGCGCAAGTGCGCGAGCAGGAAGTGCAGCTTCACTATTACAAAGTGGTCGCGCTGCGTAGCGGAATTGTGGGCGATATTCCGGTCCACGTTGGCGACCGGGTGACGACTACGACGGTGTTGACGACGATTGATCAGCCCGGCAGCCTGGAAGCGTATGTATATGTTCCGATCGAGCATTCCTCACAATTAAAGATGAATCTGCCGGTGCAGATCATCGACAGCGACGGCAAGGTGTTGGCCGATTCGAAAGTCAGCTTCATTTCTCCGCAAGTGGATAACACTACGCAAACGGTACTGGTGAAGGCGAGGATTGCCAATGGGAACGACGCGTTGCGGCAATCACAGTTCGTTCGGGCGCGTGTGGTTTGGGGAACGCACCAGAATCCGCAGGTGCCGATGCTGGCTGTATCGCGACTGGCGGGACAATATTTTGCCTTTGTAGCCGAACCGCAGAACGGG
>QIAK01000362.1:5547-10039 GCA_003225515.1 Acidobacteriota bacterium
GCTGTTGGCTCTTACCTCTTTACTCTTTGAATGCTAAGCCGCTGCTTAATGCTCGCTGAGGTGTCGGGTTCTCATGTTCGTTGATTTCTTTCTTAGACGTCCGGTATTTGCGACGGTGTGTGCGCTGCTGATTGTTCTGGCGGGTGCGGCGGTGCTACCGACGCTGCCCATTGCGCAGTTCCCGAATCTTGCGCCGCCGCAGGTAGGCGTTTCCAGCTTCTATATCGGAGCGAGCGCGCAGACGGTGGAAAGCGCGGTCACGATTCCACTCGAGCAACAGATCAACGGTGCCGAAGGGATGAAGTACATCACTTCGACCAGCGGCAATGACGGATCGAGCAGTGTGGTCGTGACCTTCGATCTGACCCGCAACGCCGATCTCGCGACGGTGGACATTCAGAACCGAGTGAATACGGCGCAGGGGCGGCTGCCTGGAGCGGTGAAGGCGGTCGGAATCACCACGGCCAAGACGTCGCAAAATTTTGTCTTCGGCGCGGGCGTGGTTTCCGACAACAACATGTATCCCACGCTGTTCATGAGCAACTATCTGGATGTGTACGTGCGAGACGCGCTTAAGCGCATTCCGGGAGTTGCGGATGTGCTTATTTTCGGTGAGCGCAAATATTCCATGCGGTTGTGGCTGGACCCGGTGCGTCTGGCAGGCCGCGGACTGACCGCGCCGGATGTGGTGAATGCGCTCTCGGAGCAGAACGTGGAAGTCGCGGCAGGACAGGTGGGACAGCAGCCGTCGATGGCGGGGCAGCAATATCAGATCAGCGTGCGCGCGGTGGGACGTCTTAGCGAGCCGGTGCAATTCGACAACATTATTCTGAAGACGAATGCTGACGGAACACTGGTTCGATTGAAAGATGTGGGGCGCGCAGAATTGGGCGCCGAGAATTACAGCAGCGATCTGCAATTCAACGGGCAGGATGCAGACGGAGTGGCGGTGACGCAGCTTTCGAGCGCGAACGCGCTAGACGTGGATCGCAGGGCAATCGCAGAATTGGAACGGCTGTCGAAGAGCTTTCCGCCCGGCATGCATTATAAGGTGGCGTTCGATACGACCGACGCGGTGGGCGAGTCGATTCGGGATGTGACCTATACGGTAGGTTCGGCGATTTTGCTGGTCATCCTGGTGATCTTCCTCTTCTTGGGAGACTGGAGAACCACGATGATTCACTTCATCGCGACTCCGGTCTCGCTGATCGGCACGTTTGTGTTTGTGAAGTTACTGGGATTCTCGGTCAACACGCTGACGTTGTTCGGGATTACGCTGGCGACCGGACTGGTGGTGGACGATGCCATCGTGGTGATTGAGAATATCGAGCGCCACATGCATGAGGGCGAGCACGACTCGCGCAAAGCGGCGTCGGCGGCAACGGGAGAAATTACAGGCGCGGTCATCGCGACGTCGCTTGTGCTGGTTGCCGTATTCGTGCCGGTTGCGTTTTTTCCAGGGACAACGGGCATTCTGTTCCGTCAATTTGCGCTGACGATCGCGTTCTCGATCGCGATTTCGGCATTCAACGCGCTGACGCTGGCGCCGGTGCTGGCTTCGATTCTGCTACGCGAATCCCACGGACAAAAGTGGTGGTGGTTAAGAAAGTTCGACGCCGGCATCCAGTCCATGACGAACGGGTATCGCCGGCTGTTGCACCATTTACTGGAATACAAGCTGGCTATGGCGGTGGTGTTCCTGGCCGGCCTGGGGGCGACCTACCTGGTGTTTCTGCGTGTGCCCACGGGTTTCGTGCCGGATGAGGATCAAGGATATTTCATCATCGTGATTCAGGCGCCATCCGGGGCATCGCTGGACTACACGAAAGCGATCGGGAGGCAGGTCGCGGGGATGCTGAGCGACGTGCAGGAGGCGGAAGGCACGTTTTCGATTGCAGGATTCAGTTTTGCCGGGGCGGCTGCGAACCAGGGATTGATTTTTGTTCCGCTGAAACCGTATTCGCAGCGCAAAGGCGAAGAGCATACAGCGAGTGCGATCGTGAACCGGGTGCGACCGCGGCTCTTTGGAGTGTCCGGGGCAATTGTGTTTGCAACGCTTCCTCCGGCCGTCCAGGGACTGGGGCAATTCGGTGGGTTTCAGTTTGTCGTGCAGGATCAGGCTTCGCACAAGCTTGAAGATTTGGCGGCTGCGACACAGGGCTTGATGCAGCAAGCCGCGCAACGGAAAGATTTGACCAGGCTCTTCACATCTTTTACGGCGAACGATCCGCAATATCTGGTGACCATCGACCGCGAGAAGGCGAAGAGCCTCCACGTACCGTTGTCGCAGATCACGGATACGCTGGGCGTGTATATGGGCTCGGCGTACGTGAACGATTTCGATTTCAATAACCGTTCGTACCGGGTTTACGTGCAGGCAGACAAGCAATTCCGGGCGGAAGCGCAGGATATGAAGCAATTTTATGTGCGATCGGACAGTGGTGCGATGGTACCGCTGGATAACCTGATCAGCATTACGCAGACGACAACGCCGCAGGTGATCAGCCACTACAATCTTTTCCGCTCGGCGGAGGTGGATGGCTCTCCGGCGCCGGGATACAGCTCGGGACAAGCGATTGCAGCGATGGAGCAACTGGCGGCGAAGATGCCGCAGGGATTTTCTTACAGTTGGACGGGACTTTCACTGGAAGAACTGGCAGCAGGTGGGACGTCGCTGATTTTGTTTGGGTTGGGCACACTGGTGGTTTACTTGACGCTTTCGGCGCAGTATGAAAGCTTCGTGCTGCCCTTTATTGTGTTGTTGGCGGTACCGATGGCCTTGCTGGGGGCGCTGGGGGCACAGTGGATACGCGGCCTGCAGAATGATGTGTTCTGCCAGGTTGGACTGGTGATGCTGGTTGGACTGTCGAGCAAGAATGCTATTTTGATTGTGGAATTCGCGGAGCAACTGCGGGAACGGGGGATGCCGCTGATGGAAGCGGCAGTGCAGGCCGCGACGATCCGGCTGCGTCCCATTCTGATGACATCTCTGGCATTCATTCTGGGTGTGGTGCCGCTGGTGGCGGCGACCGGCGCGGGAGAGAATGGACGACATTCCGTAGGCACGACAGTGTTTGGTGGGATGATCATGTCGACCATCCTTAATCTGTTCTTTATTCCTGTGCTGTATTTGATTATTGAAGGCTGGCGGGAGCATGGGAAAGCGCCGGCTGCTCGCGGTGCGGAGTCTGGCTCGCAGGCTTAGCGCAGCGATGATGCGGTACGCAATAATGCGTGCCCGGGTACAATTTCCGATTACAGCTTAGTGCACACACGCGTCCGTGGCGTGATACCAATCCCCGCCTTGATACCGCTTCTTTCCCCGTTTCCGTGCTTACCTTGGTAACTCGAATCCTCGTCCAAGCAGCGATATTCTAGGCGTACCCCAGCTTCCCGGGTCCTGCGCAGGATTGAGCTTGGGTGTGAAATACCTGCAGAAGGAATCGGAGTTTCGGAACAAACATGTCCACGAAAATCGGCCCCTTCGAAATCTTGAGCGAGCTATCGAAATCGCCTACGGGCGTGGTGTACAAAGCCAACGATCCCGAAAGCGGACAGACGATTGCGCTGAAGACAATCCAGTTGAACGCGTTCGGTGAGAGCGCCGCGGTGTTGGAACAGGCGTTGCTGGCGGAAGCTGAGAGCTGCAAGGTCTTGAGTAGTTCGAACATCGCCAATGTATCGCGAGCCAGCGTAATTGACGGCCAGTTCTGCGCCGGTATGGAGTACATACAGGGAAACAGCATTGCCACGATGCTGGCGCGCAAAGAAGGATTTTCGATCTGGGATCTTCTGGATATCGGGAGACAGTTGTCGAGCGGTCTTGAGCATGCAAAGTCGCACGCCCTGGTTCACTACAGTCTGGAGCCGGCAAAAATCATGTGCGGCTGGGACGGTACCGTCCGGATTCTGGGTTATGGAATTTCCAGCGTAGGAAAATTTGTGCAGCACGGTCCGGAAGGGATTCCGTCGATTTCGCATTACATGTCGCCGGAACAGGTTCGGGGTGAAGCTTGCGACAGCAGTTCGAATCTGTTCAGCCTGGGCGCAATGCTCTATGAAATGGTGACGGAACGAAAAGCTTTCGAGGGCAATGACGTGGAAAGCCTGCGGCAATGCGTTCTCGAAAGTACGCCGATTACGCCCCTGCAGGTGAATCCCAAGGTGCATCCTCTTCTCAGCGACCTGATCATGAAGGCACTGGCGAAGGATCCGGCGAGGCGCTATCAGAGTTCCAGAGAACTGCTCGATGATCTGGAGAATTGTAAGGAGTCAAGGCCCGCGGCGAAGAAAACAGAAGCGCCCAAGGGGCCTGCGGCTCCTCAGAAACCAAGCGCGACGGCGCAAGCGAAGTTCGTGACGCCTGCGGCAGGCAAGCCCGCAACGGCTGCACCTGTCGCCGCGCCAACCGCGGCCGCGCCGAAGCCGGTACAACCTGCCGCCGCGCGGCCTGCGACTCCCGTGATTCGTACGGACGCGAAAGCCACGCTGG
>QIAK01000362.1:10092-10642 GCA_003225515.1 Acidobacteriota bacterium
GCGCCGGGCGAGGCTGACAGTGCGGAAATGCCAAGCGCATTCATGTCGTCGGCGGTTGTGGACGAGCCGGAGATTGAAACATTCGAGCCGCAGGTGGGGGATGAGGGTCCGAAGATTGCGGTCGATCCGATGATGGCAGAGGGTGGTGGATCGAAGAGCAGTGGCGCCGTGAGTTTCTCTGAGATGACTGAGTTGCCTCCGCTGAAGGAGGTCTACGTAGCGCCGCCTCCGCCGCCGTCGATCGTAGAGGCCGCCCAGGCGATAGCGCCCAAAACGAGCGCGCAGCAAAGAAATCGAAGAGTCGACGAGAAGCCGAAGATTCAGCCGCGTGAGGTTGCCCAGAAGGCGATCAAAGAGATTAAGGGCGTTCCGCCGAAGCTGATGGTGTACTCGATTGCGGGAGCAGTCGGATTAATTCTGATCATTGGGATTGCGGTCGCGATGTATGTTCATAGCCTGAACAGCGATGACGATTCCGGAGCGGGACGCGCTGCCGCCGTGGCACAAAAGCCCGTGCAGCCCGAGGCGAGCCAGCCCGCGCCGAATCAGG
>QIAK01000362.1:10757-14423 GCA_003225515.1 Acidobacteriota bacterium
GGGAGGCTTGGCGATTGACTCCACGCCGGAGGGCGCGCAAGTACAACTGGATGGCCAAACCGATCCGAGTTGGATTACACCATTCGCGTTGACCGGCGTGCAGCCCGGACAACATTCCATTACGGTCAGCAAGGCTGGATATTCGACCGACAAGCGAACGGTAAACATAGCTGCGGGAAACCGGACGACCACCGCAATTCATCTTGCGCATTTGATCGCAATGCTGGTGGTGAAGAGCGATCCGGCGGGAGCCAGCATCTACGTCGATGGGCACGACGTGGGCACGAAGACTCCGGCGCAGGTGAGTATGGATAAAGGGCAGCACGTCGTACTCGTCCGCATGCCTGGCTACATTGACGAGACCATGAACGCGCAATTTGTGCTGGGGCAGACGTTCAACTTTTCTCCAACATTGCGCGCGCTGGGAAGTATCGAAAACATCAAGACGGTAGGCAAGTTCAAATTGTTCGGCGGGAAGGGCGGCCAGGCAGGACAGGGGATGGTGAGTATCCACACCCAGCCCAAAGGCGCTCAGGTTGCGATTAACCAGCACATGCTGGACAAGAACTCGCCGGTGGATGTGATGCTCGATCCGGGGAACTACGTGATCGACATTACGCTGAGCGGATATGCGCCCGTGCACAAGATCGTCACTGCCGACAAGGGCGGAAAAGTTGTGGTAGACGAAGTCATGCAGTCTTCCCCACATTCTCGTCCTAGCTACTAGCTTCTAGCTTCTAGCTTCTAGCTTCTAGCTAAAACTAAATGGGCCGCCTACGGGCGGCCCGATTTGTTTTGGATGTGCGCGAAGTGGTGATGGCTGAAATGAAGATACCCGAATGCCTGAGTTCGAGGAGACGAAGGAAAGCCTCTAGCTGTCGGATGATGGAGCGCGCACCCTTCGAGGGCCACGCTCTTTCGAAAGTGGCGAAAGGTGCGGCAGCCTCAGTTGTGGTGGTGCCAGCATAGCAATCAGGAGGCCAGCCACCGCGAAGCGAAAAAGGCATGCGGAGAGTTTGTTCGCATCCCTTTATTTTCTGCAGCAAATCTATTTTGGTAATTTGAAGTTGATGCTGATTTCGGTCTGAATCTCGACGGGCTCGCCGTTGAGCAGGTATGGCTTGTACTTCCACTGTTTCACCGCGTCGGAAGCGGCGCGCGTCAGCTGGGAATCTCCGCTTAGAATCTTCACGCGGGTGATATCGCCGGATTTGGAGACGGTCGCCAATAGCTGGACCGCACCTTCAATCCGCAGGACCAGTGCGTTCTTGGGATAGCTGGGCTGCACTTTCTTCAGCAGCAATCCTTGAGAGACGCCCTGCGAGACACTCAGAGTCTGCAGCACCGGTTTGGGCGCGTTCGGCTGGGCGCCCACGAGATCTGGCGGCGCGCCTGCGCCGGCGGTGGCGATGCCGATGATGCTGGGAGCGGGTGCGTCAGCTGCTCCAGCTTTTGGGTGTATCGAAGGCGTTCTGCCTCCCTTTACGACCAGCGGTTGCGCGGCGGTTTTGGCGTCTGCGGGTGTCTTGCCGGTGGAAGGCGAAGCGGAGCTTGACGGCTTCGTGGAATTCGATAACGAGTTGTCTTCGGAAGTGAAGTCGCCATCGTCAGCAACATGATTCTTTGCTGGAGATGTATCGTGTGGCGCGTTGAATAGAGGTTGAGAGGTCGCGGGCGTCGAGGGAGCAGGTTTTGAGAGACTCGGCTTCGCGGCCTGCGGAACGGCGACGGAAGCGGGCGCAACTTGGGTTTGAGTATTTTCCGCAGCGGCTGAACGGCCTTGATATGTTGTATAGCCCACATAGAGCCCGACAGCGACGATCGCGGCCGCAGCGACTCCAATCAAGATCTTCTTGCTTCCACCATTCGATGGCGTGGAGACATTGGCTCCGCCAAAAGTGAAGGAGGGCTCTGGACCGGCGTAGCTGGAGGAATCGATCGAGGCGGCTTCTGCCGGCTTATCGGAAAGTGGCTGTGCTTCGGGGATGACTGGCGACGTTTCTGTAACCTGAGAGGCCGGGATTTCGCGAGCTGGAGCGGGCGCGCTGGCGGCTCCGCTACCGTGTGTCGCCACACTCGGCAATTTCCCTTCGGCAATGGACGAAGCGGCGGCCGGTAACTGTACCGGTGGCAGATCAGGCGTCGCGACCTTCACAGGTGCGGCAACGGAGTCGTCCGAAATTTCGAGCAGATCGTCGTCGCTCGCGACCGGAACCGAACTTGCCGATGCGGAAGGCCATGCGGCAGCAGGAGCGGGCTTCGACTCTGGTATGGCAACGGTCCGCGGAGCGATCGCGGCGGACGTTACTGGAGCTGCCGCCTTCACAGGTGGTGCGGGTTTGGCGGCGACGGGCTTGGGAGTTTGGCCGGCGTGTGCAGCACTGGTGGCGGGCGGCTTGGCCGGTTCACCTTTGCGCAACAGTCCTCGCGCTACTCGCAGCGTTCCTTTGGCCTGTTCGATGTTGATGGGTTTGGTCAGGACGAGGTTGGCGCCAATGCGAAACGCCTTGGCAACCCCGGCCTGACCCTCCACGACAGCTACGGCAAGCGACGCCTGGTTTGACGTCGAGTTGCGCGCACTCTTGAATAAAAGTGTGGCATTCTGCTCGTTATCGCAGTCGACCACGACAGCGTCGAAGTGTTGGCCCATCAGCTTCTTGACTGCAGCAAAAGGTTCGAGGCAGGCCTCGACTGTGAACTCGAGCTCGCTCAGGACTTGCGTCACCGTGCGGGCGGTTTTTTCGTCGGGACAGAAGAGAAGAGCTTGGTAACCCATACCAAGGTCATCGTAGGTACAGCCGTAAGCTCCGGCAAGTTACGCAGGTAATTCGCGGGGAGTGGATTTGTGTGGTGCCTCACTTGTGGCGCGTGACTTGAGTTGAGGCGCACCAAACTGACATTTGGGCATTGGTCCAACAGCTTGCAAATTTCGGTCGCATTACAATAGCGGCCATGCTCGCAGGCAGCCGAGTACCGCTTTGGCTGAAGATCGCCTGGACGCTGTGGCTGTTGATCTGGGCTCCGGTGTACTGGGGGCAGTACGGAGCCCAGAATTTTCTATTTTTCTGTGATCTGGGAAATGTGTTGATTGGGATTGGCTTGTGGATGGAGAGTGCGTTGATTTTTTCGTGGGTAGCATGTGGACTACTGCTGTTTCAGTCGCTCTACGCGTTGGATATTGCAGGCGCTCTTCTGCTGAGACGGCACTTCATCGGCGGCACGGAATATATGTTCGATCCGGGAGTGCCGCTCACGATCCGGCTGCTGAGCTTGTTTCATGTGGTGACTCCGCCACTGCTCTTGTGGGCGATCTGGCGTCTGGGATACGACCCTCATGGATGGAAGTTGCAGACGCTGATGGCGTGGATTGTGGTGCCGATCAATTATTTCTGGCGGCCGGAGCAGGATGTGAACTGGGCACGGGGGCTGTTCTTTCGTGAGCAGCACATGATGCCGGGGTTGGCTTACCTGGTGGTGTATCTCATAGCGGCGCCGTTGTTTGTTTATTTCCCGACGCACTTGTTTCTTGAGTGGGTGATGCGTCGCGGGCGAATCACAGCTACGTAGGGTTCCCGGTTTTTCCTGAGTTGAAGGATAACGCGACTTTCTCTGCGTTCGTCTGTTCGACGAATCGGTATCGTTAAATTCCCTGCCGGGTTCATCTCA
>QIAK01000363.1:0-4491 GCA_003225515.1 Acidobacteriota bacterium
CGACCAGCAACAGCAACCGAAGTAAGTTCAGGGACCGCAGGGCGCAGGCCTACAAGTCCCTCCCCCCGAAAAGCCCTTTGCGCAAGCGAAGGGCTTTTTCGCGTCTGCAATTTTTGGCAGGTATCTCTTCTAATGTGCAGCAAAAATAACGGCGGAATCCGATCGGCTCCCCACGGAATCAAATGCTCATGCGCCTGAGAAGAAGCTTTCTTAGTTTCATCGTAATCATCCAGACCGTTCTTTTCGCGGCTCACATCCTGCTCTATCAGACCTGGACATTTTCCCATCCCCAAGCCGGCTCCCTTGGGATCAAGCTCGCGCTCGCCGGGCTTTCGCTGAGTTTCGTATCTGCCTCGCTGCTCGCCTATCGCTACACCAACGCTGTGGTGCGCGCGTTCTACAAAATTTCCGCGGTCTGGATGGGCGTCTTCAGCTTCCTGTTTATTGCATCCCTGCTCTCATGGACGATTTTCTCCATCGCCCGCGTTGCGGGATGGCCTGTTAACTTTCATCCGCCGGCCGAAGCGCTGCTTGGCATCGGCATAGTTTTAGGAATGTTCGGCGTCTTCAATGCCGGCTGGACCAGAATTACGCGCGCCACTGTCCAACTCGCCAACCTGCCGCCGGAATGGCGCGGGCGGAAAGCCGCCTTGATCAGCGACGTGCATCTGGGACACGTGCGCAACGGCAACTTCCTGCGCCGCATGGTCGCCAAGATTTTGCTCGAGCAACCCGACGCGATTTTCATTGCGGGAGACTTATATGATGGCACGGCCATCGACGCGCGGCGCGCCGCAGAACCCTTGAAGCAACTCACCGCACCTCACGGGGTCTATTTTGTGGCCGGCAATCACGAACAATTTGGCGATGACAGTAAGTACCTGCAAGCGATCGCAGCCGCTGGGGTTCGCGTCCTCAGCAACGAAATTGTCGATGTCGACGGCCTGCAGATTATTGGAGTGCCCTATAACAACGCCACCCAGCGCGGACACCTGGCAGCCGTCCTGCGCAATCTTCGCTGGAACCGCGACCGCGCCAGCATTCTGCTGGTCCATGCACCCGACTACCCGGAAATCGCCGAGGCTGCCGGTATTTCGCTCCAGTTATCCGGACACACGCACCTCGGCCAGTTCATCCCGTGGAGCTGGATGGCGCGCCGCGTCTACCGCCAATTCGTCTATGGCCTAAGCCGCATCGGCAAGATGCAGATCTTTACTTCCAGCGGCGCCGGCACCTGGGGCCCTCCCCTGCGCCTGGGCTCCAATCCCGAGATCGTGATGCTGGAGTTCCAATAGGAACGCCGGCTCCGGGAGGCGAGTGTTCCCGCAGGAACACTATGCAGATTGGTAGATTCACCTTCGCGCTTTCGCGAAAATCAGCCACAGATTTAGCTGGTTCTAATGAGCTGTGTTTCTAATAACTTGTGAGTGGATGCCGACATACCGGCAATCGTTGTGGTAAGAAAGCACGGCAAAACAGGCCGCTCGATGTGCATCGTTTTGAGAAGACTGGCTCGCTAAGACGATTACGATTTATCGCCAGCATTCTCGCCGGATGCAGGCTCGGCCGGATAGTTGAAGAAGAGCTGATTGCCGTCGGGATCATCGACCACCAGAATCCGGTAGCCCCACGAACCGTCCTTGACCACGACGCCCTTGCCCTCGAGTTCCGCGCGCAGCGCGTCCAAAGCAGCAACAGCGCCCTCGCGCGAGTCCGGCTCGATCGCCGGGGAGACGTTCAGGGAAATGAACATCAGTCCCTTGCCAACCTTCGCCGGCCACTGGCTCGAAAGGATGAGCGCACAGCCCTGCCGGTCCACCTGGGCTACGAATGTCTTGCCGTCCTCATCGAAGCGCCAGGGGCTCGTGAAGCCGAGCCGATCAACATAAAAGCGAAGGGAAGCCTCAACGTCGGTTACGTGTAAGACGGGGCGCGCGAACCAGTCTGTCATGGGCTATCTTTCCTCGATGCAGACAACTTCTTCCAAGGTCAGGTTCAAGACGACGTGTAACGGTTCTCTGATGTGGGGCATGCAGGGCAACTACTTGTCGACATTCTTTCGCGGCGATGAGCCCCCGCTCTTGGCGGCACTAGCGGGGGCAATCCAAACGCGCGCGGACGCTGCGGGCCCAAGAGAAACGGTTCCTGCCGGAGTAGACAGAGTTAGAGTTTGGTCATAGTTGCGCTCCACCAGACGCAACTTTGCTCCGGGACGAATGCCGCGGTGCTCGAGAAACTCAAGCAGGCGGCGGTCGCGCTCATAGATTCCGCTGACCATATAGGTGTTGTCGAGTTCTGCGTCAGCAAGCAGCACCAGGCCACGGCGCCGGCGGCTGGAAGGGCCCTCGAGTTCACTCAAATTTCCGTGCGGACACGCGCCGCCTGAGCCCAGTTTCGCCAATAGTTTCGCTTCGAAATCGGGGGAGACGGCGTGTTCGAGGCGCTCGGCTTCGTCGTGCACCTTCCACCATTCCATCCCGAAAAGTTCAGAGAGCATGCGCTCGATCAGATGATGACGCAGGGTCAATTTGCGGGCGATCTTGCGGCCGTCTGCGGTGAGGCGAACTTCACCACTGGCTTCAACGCGCACCAGGCCGTCCTTTTTCAGACGGCGCAAAGCCATGGTTACCGCGGGCGGAGAGACTTTCAACAAATCGGCGAGGCGCGCGGAAATGACGGCCTCACCCTCGCTTTCCGCTTCGAGGATTGACTTGAGGTAGTCCTCCTTGGAGACGGTTATCATCGAGCATGATTATACGACTGTGAGTTAATTACGGTTAACGCGGGAAAACGGAGGCAGCAGCGCTGCGCGCTTCGGACGGGCGAGCGCGCCCGTCCCTACATACAAAAATGAAAAAGGACAGTCCGGAGCCCCCGAGACTGTCCCATCAAACCCTCCCGGTTAGAAGGGCAACTTGATGACCCTAAGGTACTGTCGGCATGTTGCAACGCCATTGCAGAAGGATGAACATCTGATGAATTCGATTTATACGCGCTGCTATAGTATTCGCTTGCGCAGGTTCGATCTGTAGACATCTTTTTTCTCGTAATTCCCAGTCGAGAGGATTCGATGCCGTCCATGACATCCCGCAAAACTGAGCAGTCCCGGCGGTTGCAGAAGCGCGCGGAGAGCATGATTCCCGGGGGAGTGAACTCGCCTGTGAGAGCGTTCGGCGCCGTGGGGGGCGATGCGCCGTTCATCGTGCGCGGCAAGGGGTCGCATATCTGGGACGCCGACGAAAACGAATTCATCGATTACATCGGATCGTGGGGCCCGCTTATTCTGGGACATGCGGAGCCGAATGTGCTCGATGCGATTGTGGGCGCGGCCTGCAACGGCACTAGCTTCGGAGCGTCTACGCCATCTGAGGCCGACCTTGCCGAGCTGGTGCTGGGGGCGTTTCCGCACATGCAGAAAGTGCGATTCGTAAGTTCCGGTACCGAGGCGACCATGTCGGCCATTCGGCTGGCGCGCGCTTATACAAAACGCAAATACATCGTGAAGTTTGAAGGGTGTTATCACGGGCACGCAGACGCGTTGCTGGTGAAAGCCGGGTCAGGCGTGGCGACATTGGGAATCCCCGGATCGGCGGGCGTTCCCGAGGAGTTCACGCAATTTACCCTGGCGCTTCCGTTCAATAATCTTTCCGTAGTCGAGCATGCGTTCCAGAAATTCAAACACCAGATTGCATGTGTGATCGTGGAACCGGTGGTGGGAAACATGGGATGCGTTCCGGCGGCGGACGATTATCTGGTGGGGCTGCGAATGCTGACGGAACGGGAGCGCTCGGTGCTGATTTTTGATGAGGTCATGACGGGATTTCGCGTCTCGTATGGCGGAGCGCAGGAACTGTACAACATTCGACCGGACCTCACGACCATGGGAAAAATTATTGGCGGAGGGTTGCCGGTTGGCGCATATGGCGGGCCCAGGGAGATTATGGATCTAGTGGCGCCGCTCGGGCCGATGTACCAGGCTGGGACGCTATCGGGCAATCCGCTGGCGATGGCCGCGGGATGCGCGATGCTGAAACAGTTGCGGGACCGCAAGGGTGAGATTTATCCGCGGCTGGAAAAGTTGAGTGGAGAACTAGTCCTCGGTGTGGCAGCGGCAGCCAAAGACGCGGGCGTCGCTCTCTGCCACAATCGCGTGGGCTCGATGTTCACGTGGTTCTTTCAGGCAGGCCCGGTTACGGATTGGGATTCGGCTTCGAAGTCGAATACTGACGCGTTCGGGAAATTCTTCCGCAGCATGTTGGATACAGGAGTGTACCTGCCGCCATCCCAGTACGAGGCCGCCTTCCTGGGGGCCGCGCATACGGATGAAGATGTGCAGCGCACAGTCGCAGCCGCGAAGCAGGCGTTTGCGGCCGTGCGGGGATAAGCATGTGCCGGGTAGGGTTTGTGTGGGACCGTGCGCCATTAGCCCTGCATCACACGATTTATCCGGCCCCCATCATCTCTGAAACCGTCACGAACCTGGAGCCTGCC
>QIAK01000363.1:4610-10005 GCA_003225515.1 Acidobacteriota bacterium
CGTTCCAGTCGAACCCAGTCACGTTCCACATGATTGGCTCGAGCCCCAGTTCGCGGGCGACCTGCAGAACCGCGCGACGCCGTCCGCCAAACGGCGGGCGGAAGAGATTGGAATGTTCTCCGACTGCGTGTTGCAGGGCGGCGCGGCAATCGGAAAGCTCCCGCCGAATTTCAGCCGGGCTCTTGAAGATCAGCAGCGGATGCGTGAACGTGTGATTGCCGACGACATGACCCGCTTTGGCGATTTCACGGGCGATCTCTGGGCATTGCTCGACATAGCGCCCAATCAGGAAAAAAGTTGCACGCACATCATGCTTCGCCAGGATTTCGAGCAGGCGCAAGGTGTGCGGATCGTTAGGACCATCGTCGTAAGTGAGCGCTAGTTGCCGTGTTCCGCGATGCAGGCCGGTGAAAGTGCGGCCGAACCATTGACCAGTGGGTGCCATCGACTGGTATCCGGCGGCAGCGGCGGCGGCAAGCGATGCCGTTCCGGTCAGGAAAAGGCCTAGCATGCAGGGATTGTAAAGGATTGCAGATTTTGCCTGCAGATTTCCGATTCACGCCTCGGTATGGGATCGTCAATTAAAACCCGCAATTTGAAATTGAGCTTCTGCTGTTAACTCTTCGCGCAATTGCCACAAGGCGCTAACCGAGATATCCTGCCAATTCCGAGACATCGCACCAGCGGTCGCACGAACTCATGGCCAACCTTTTCGAAACGCCCCGGTACATTGCTGTGGAAGGGCCCATCCGAGTGGGCAAAAGCACGCTGGCGCGTATTTTGGCGGAGCGGCTGAACGCTCAACGGGTGATGGAGCCCGAGGCCAATCCATTTCTCGATTCCTTTTACGATGGAGACCGCGGCGCGGCATTTCAGGCGCAGTTCACGTTCATGGTGCGGCGCTTCGAGCAACTGCGGGCGCTTGATCTCGGGGCGCGCTCCCAGAAAGTCGTGGTTTCAGATTTCATCTTTGAAAAGGACAAGCTTTTCGCCTGCCTCAATTTGAACGACCAGGAACTCGACACTTATAACCGCTACTACAATTATTTCCGCGAGCAGTTGCCTACACCAGACCTGGTAATTTATTTGCAGGCCACTCCCGAAGTTCTGAAAAAGCGTCTCAAGAAAAAAAATGCCGCGAATGAGCGCTCGGTCAGCGATGAGTATCTGGAAGAAGTGATCAAGGCCTACGAGCATTTCTTTTTTCATTACACATCGTCGGACCTGCTGATCGTCAATACCTCAGATATTGATTTTGTCGACCGCAACGAAGATCTGCAGGAACTTCTGCGTAAAGTGACTGAGCCTATTAAAGGGACGCAGTACTTTCTGCCGCTGGGTGGGCAGGACGCGCTGGGAGCGTAGTTTCCTGGCTGCTTACTCGGCTGTACAATTAGCGGCTGTACGGAGGCCTTTATGCGCCCCTTAGCAGCAGCGTTCGCTTCGATCCTCCTCCTGCTCCTGGCTCCCCTTGCCGCTTCACAGGAAGACCATCACCACGCGTTGAGCGAAGAGGAAGTGGGTTCAGTCCATTTCACGACCTCGTGCCGGGCAGATCTTGCAATCGATTTCAACCACGCGGTAGCTTTGCTGCATTCCTTCCAGTACGAGCAGGCGCGGCAGGCATTCACCGACATTTCAGAGAAAGATCCGCAATGTGCCATGGCCCAATGGGGCGTGGGAATGTCGCATTATCACGGCCTATGGGACAACGGCGATATGGCCGCCGGACGCGCAGCGCTGAAGAAAGCCCAACAGATCGCTGCCGGCAATTCCAAAACAACCGCAGGCGAGGGCGCCTACATTGACGCGCTGGCGGAAATTTATCGCGAAGACGGCAAAGATGCGTACGCCCATGGCGTGGCGTTTGAACAAAAGATGGCCGCCCTGCAGACCGCCTATCCACACGACGATGAGGCTGCCATCTTTCATGCCCTAAGTCTGGCGATCACCGCTCCCAAGACTGATAAGACATTTTCCAACCAGCGGAAGTGCGGTGAAATTCTAGAGCCGATTTTTGCCAGGCAGCCGCACCATCCCGGCATCGCGCATTACATCATTCATTGCTACGACAATCCGATGCTCGCCGAAAAGGGACTGAATGCGGCGCGCATATACGCCAAGATCGCTCCTGCTTCGGCGCACGCCAACCACATGCCATCGCACCTGTTCACGCGTGTGGGATCGTGGGACGAGTCGATCAGCTCCAACCTCAAATCAGAGGAACTGGCGGCCGCAGCGGAAACAAGTTCAAAGAACGGAGAGGCGCGAGATCAGCGCTTGCACGCGATGGATTACCTGGAATACGCGTACCTGCAGAGCGGTCGCGTGGGCAAGGCCAAGGCTGTGCTCGACGAGATGAATGCACTGCCGCCAATTTCAGGACTTACCTTGACCGGCGGCTATGCGTTGGCCGCCATTCCCGCCCGCATCGCAATCGAGTTGGGAAATTGGGAGCAGGCTGGGGAACTGCGCGCGCATGAGGAGAGCGTGCCCTGGGCCCAGGCGATCACGTGGGCGGCAATCGGTGTGGGCAGCGCCCGCGCCAAGAATCTGGATCGCGCGAGTCAGGCTGAGAGAAAGCTGGCAGATCTGCGCGATGCGATCGCGAAGCAGAATAATGCGTACTGGTCGAATCAGGTGGAAGTGCAGCGGCGCGAGGTGGCAACGTGGATCGCGGAGCAGAGCGGCAAGGCATCTGATGCCCTGCAACTGGCGCGTTCGGCGGCGGAGCTCGAAGAAAGCATGGATAAACACGCGGTCACTCCTGGGGCCATTACTCCTGCGCGTGAAATGTTGGCGGAGTTGCTGCTCATGGAGCACCATGCCAAGGAATCATTGGCGGAGTACCAAAGCGTGCTCAAGATCGCTCCCAACCGTTTCAACGCATTGTACGGAGCGGCAAGGGCGGCAGAGACGGCTGGGGACGCGAGTGCCGCTAGTGCCTATTTCCGGAAGCTGACCGAAGTTGCGTCAGGAGATGAACGGCCTGAATTGAAGGTAGCGCGGGAGAAAGTGCTGGCGGAAAAGGCATCGGCCTCGCAGCCGTAGGCTGGATTACTTTTCGTAACGCGGCAGCGGGTACACGGAGAGGGATTTTCCAACCTTTGCAAACTCCGGATCGGCGGTGACCAGCCAGGCTCCATGCTCGATGGCGAGTTCGGCGGCGTACGCGTCGGCGTAGCCCAGGCCGTGCTTCCGTTTCAATGCGCCAGCTCGAGAGGCGCGACCGAGGTCCACCCCAATCACAGCGATGGGCATTTCCTGCAGAGCCGTTTCGGCCTGCCAGGCCTTCTCTTCTCCACGGGTCTTCCATTCTGTATGGAAGACCTCTCCCCAAGTGACAGCGGACATCAAGAGGGGAACGTCCTGACGAGCGGCTTCGCGCAGGAGGCGTTCGACCTTATCGGCAATCCCGTCACGGTCTTCGAACAGGCCAACGAGTGCGTTGGCGTCCAGCACGTAGCGGCGAGCATGTTCACGAAAAGATTGGGACATTACTTTTCTCTCTGGCGCTCGCGCTCGCGTTCTTCAAACAAGGCATCGAAAGCCGACGGCTCGCCCGGCGCGGGTTTCAGAAATCCTCGGATTTCCCTTATGCGTTGCGCTGTGATTGGTGTGAGCACGAGTCGTCCTTTTTCTTCACTCCAGGTGGCTCGCGTCCCCTTTTCCAACCCGAACTGTTCTCGCAGCTCGGCCGGAATCACGACCTGGCCCTTGGAACTGATCACGGTCCGGTAGGTTGGCATGCATCTATCTTACTATGCAGTAAGACGGTAATCAATATGTCTTACAGCCCCCAGTTAATGAAACCTCGGCCACTAGCCACACTTATTTCCTGGGGCTACAATATTCCTAGCATCATTCAAAGCTGTGGAATGTCATAGTGCTGAGGATGAGGCGCACAGGCTCTATCCGCCCGAGGCGGAGGGGCACTGGAGGACAATGTGAGTTTGACCCCGATCGGCGAACCTCGCCACAAAATCACTACCGCATCTCTGCGGGAGCAAAAACTTCATCATCAACCGATCACGTGCTTAACGGCGTATGACTATGCGACCGCGCGCATCGTGGATGAGGCTGGCATCGACATGGTACTCGTGGGCGATTCGCTGGCGCAGACGATGCTCGGTTACGAGAATACCCTCTCGGTCACCATGGATGAGATGCTGCACCACGTAAAGGCCGTGCGGCGTGGCGTCAAAAACGCGCTGCTGATCGCCGATATGCCCTACGGGTCTTATCAGATCGACCCGAAATCCGCCGTTCGTGAAAGAAGGGGGTGCCGAGGTTGTGAAGATTGAGGGCGGCGAGAAGCGCGCAGACCTGATCCGCCAGATTATTGATGCCGAGATTCCTGTGGCCGGACACATCGGGCTGACGCCGCAATCGGTGAACGTGATGGGCGGCTACAAGGTCCAGGGCAAGAGCCTAAATGGGATTGAACAGTTGATGCGCGATGCTGTCGCGCTCGATCGGGCCGGGGTCGCAAGCCTTTATCTGGAGGGTATTCCACGGGAAGTGGCGGCAATGATTACGGCAGAGGTCAGCGCTCCGACGATCGGAATTGGCGCCGGACCCGATTGCGACGGCCAGGTGCTGGTGTTCCACGACATTTTGAATCTGACGTTTGGGCCTCCGGCAAAGTTCGTGCGGCGCTATGGCGATGCCGCGGCGCTGATCACAGGTGCGGTGCAGGCGTTTCGAGCCGACGTGCGCTCCCAACAGTATCCATCGGATGAAGAGTCGTACCATCTCCCGAAGGAGACCCGGGCCGGGCTCGACACGGTATTAGCTCGAAAGCTGGCCATGGGCCGGTAGGATTTTCGGGGCTTACACGGGCTTGGAACCAAGGCGACTGCTGCGTACTTTGTGTAGCCTGGTCCCGACTGCGCCGGTTGGTGCTAGGCTATCAACGAAGGAGGTGCCTCATGACTCTCTCAACGTTTTTCTTCTTCCCATTTTTTGGATTGCCGTTCCTGATGTATTTTCTGCCATCCATCATAGCTTTGATCAAAAGCAAGCGGGACTTGCTGGCAATCTTCCTGCTTAATCTGTTCCTGGGATGGAGCGTGATTGGATGGTTTGTCGCGCCGATCTGGGCGGCCAAGAGCGATTTTCCGGCAGTGGTGAGGTAACCTCGGCCTGTGATCTGGACGTCTCTTCGCATTCGCGCGGCAGCGGCCCTCTTGTTGAGCGTGTCGCTTGCGGCGTGTTCGTCACACGAGCAGGCCGCGCCCGCGCCTGATCCCACAACCATTCTGCAATCGATTCCTCAAGCGGATGCGGCGCATTATGAGCGCATTCGCGATATGAAGACCTGGCGCAACCCTTACCTGATCGTTCGGCCGGACGGTGAGGCTCTGCTCGATTCCGCCGACAATGCGGACATCAT
>QIAK01000363.1:10215-14115 GCA_003225515.1 Acidobacteriota bacterium
TGCCTATTCAACTCTTGAGCGAACTCCAGTGAAAATCTGCGCCACCGTCGACCAGATGAGGAATACTTCTCGCGAGGCCCGGCATGCGGGCAAGCGGATCGCATTCGTTCCGACCATGGGGGCGCTGCAT
Source organism: Acidobacteriota bacterium (assembly GCA_003225515.1). GTDB lineage: Bacteria > Acidobacteriota > Terriglobia > Terriglobales > Acidobacteriaceae > Sulfotelmatobacter. The sequence goes on from QIAK01000363.1 coordinate 10,346, forward strand.
GCGGGACATGTTGCTCTCGTGCAGGCGGCTCGTAATTCGGCTGAGGTCGTTGCCGCGTCCATCTTCGTCAACCCCACACAGTTTGGTCCGAATGAAGATTTGGAGAAGTATCCGCGATCCTTTGAGCGCGACCGTGAATTGCTGGAGCGCGAAGGCGTCGACGTGCTGTTCGCGCCCTCAGTGGAGGAAATGTATCCCGCCGGGGCGGTTACGTGGGTGACGGCGGAGGGGCTGAGCGGCAAGCTGGACGGGCGTTCCCGGCCGGGACACTTTCGGGGGGTGACGACAGTGGTCGCGAAGCTGTTTCATATCGTGGAACCGGACACTGCGTTTTTTGGTCAGAAGGATGCGGCGCAGGTTGCGGTCATCCGGAAGATGGTGCGCGATCTGAAGTTCGCAGTCGAAATTATCGTTTGCCCGATCGTGCGGGAACCGGACGGGCTGGCCATGAGTTCGCGGAACGCCTATCTGGATGCCGAGCAGCGAAAACGGGCGCTGGTGCTGCAGCGTTCTTTGAAACGCGTGCAGCAGTTGGTGGATGCCGGCGAACGCGATGGCAGCAGGCTGGCGGCCGCCGGGCGTGAGGTATTCGGGGCAGAAGACGCTGTGCGTCTCGATTACTTTGAGATCGTCGATCCGGACACGCTGGATCGGGTCGAAAACATTTCTGGCGGCGCGCTGGTTGCCGTTGCCGCAATTCTCGGCAGCACGCGGTTAATCGACAACATTCTGATTCCGAGACTTACTTAGCTCGGCCCTTGATTCCTGAACCAGACGAGTCCCTGGCTATTCGTGTCGCAAGGCTTCAATCGGATCCAACCGCGCCGCGCGGAAGGCGGGCACCATACCACTGACCAGTCCCACTGCTCCGAGAATGAGCGTGGACGCGATCAGCGTCCCTGGTGCGATCAGCAGGCGAATATCACCGGCTTCTCCATTCTTGGCAAAGTCTCTGTAAAAGGTGAGCCGGCCCACCGAGAGCGCGACCGCGTAGGCCAGAATCACTCCCAGAACACCGCCGATAAATGTGATGGTCAGGGCTTCCGCTAGAAATTGCAAAAGAATGTAGCGCCGCGGCGCTCCCAGCGCCTTCTGCACGCCAATTTCCCGGGTGCGCTGTGTGACTGAAACCAGCATGATGTTCATCAGACCAACGCCGCCGATCCCCAGCGTGAGTGTGCCGATGAAACCCATCAGGATCTTTAACCCGAGAGTAATAATTTCGAACTGATGCACCTGCATCATCAAGTTGAAAACCTCAACTGCCTGGTGGTCGGTCTGATTGAACTTGTGTTGCGTCGCCATGATAGAACGCACCGACTTTTCCAGGCTCTCGTACTCAGGGGTCTGGTAGGTAAACCAGATAGTGTCGAGATAATGGATGGACTTTAGATCGCTCATGGTCGTGAAGGGAACGTACACGACGCGATTAATATCGTCATTTCCCTCCTGCATTTTTGCGCTCAACACACCGACAACCTCGAAGCTGAGGCCATTCAGACGGATGTGCTCGCCCAACGGATTGCGTCCGGAAAACAGTTTCTCCCGGGCTTCTGAACCGATCACCGCCACGCGTGCGTGCTGAGACTGGTCTTCCATGTTGTAGAAACGGCCCTGATCCATTTTGAGAGCCCGAATGGCAATCACATCGGGATTATTTCCGCTCACGGGAAACGTGAAAACTCTGGTGTCGTACTGCACGCTGACCTGCTTGCCGACTTCCGGGGTTATGTGGGTGATTTGCGGAAGGTTTGTGGTGAGGGTCTCAATATCGTCTTGCGTGAAGCGGACGAGAACCCCCGCTTTTTGCCCGCCTGCCTGCATGGCGGTTCGGCCCGGAACCACAATGACGAGTTTGGAGCCGAAGTTGGCAAAAATGTTCGCGCATGCCCGGCCGAAACCATCGCCGTAAGCGAGCAGCATGACTACTGTGGCGATGCCCCAGGCCATCCCTAGCATCGTCATGGCGGTGCGGCGTCGATTGTGACGCATGGCCGCGTAGGCTTCATGGAGCAGATCAACGAACATACCAGTGCCCCAGCATTTTCACTCCAACTCTTCACTCAGATGCATTATTCCTGCCGCAGAGCTTCCACAGGTTGCAGCAGAGCCGCCTTGCGCGCTGGGTAAAGACCGGCAACTACTCCCGCCACTGTCAGACTGCCAATGGCCAGCAAGGCCGACATCGGCACCAGTTTGGGCGGATCAAATCCGCCCGGCCCCTGCACTTTACCCATCATCGCCATCAGCCCTGAAGCCAGGCCCATACCGATCAGGCCGCTAACCAGCGTGAGCAACAGTCCTTCCAGAAGAAAATGCAAAAGAATGCTGCGGTGGGTCGCGCCCAAAGCCTTGCGCAATCCGATCTCACGCGTACGTTCTGTAACCGCGACCAGCATGATGTTAATCACCCCAATCGCGCCTAACGCCAGCGTGACCATTCCCACGGCTCCCAGAAACATATTCATCACGTCGAAAATGGTTCCCACCATCTTCGATTCCTTGATCGTGTCCCAGCCATCGAAGGCATTTTGATCGCTGGCATCGAATCTGTGATTGCGCGCAATGATCTTATGGACGTCACTCTCCGCAAGCAGGTGTTCAGCGGTCACGCTCGGCTGGTATTCGATAAAGGAAATGGAATTCTGGTGATTCTCACCTTTGATTGGAAAATTTGTGGCCATCACCGGGAAAGGAATATAGCCGCGCATATTTAGCCAAGTATCGTCACCGCGCCCGAGGTGCGGCATGCTCCCGATGACTTCGAAGCGGATGCTGTTGAGCAAAACGAATGCGCCAAGGGTCGGCCGCCCCGGGAACAACGTTTTCGCCAGTTCATTTCCGAGGACGATCACGTTGCGCCGCTGCGATAAATCCATGTCATTGAGCCAGCGTCCTTCCTTAAGGGGAAGAAAGCTTATCTGATTGAGTTGAGGTTCCACGCCCATGATTTCGATACCTGCGCTCGCGAATTCGCTCACTTGCTTCAGGTCGCTGCGAGAAAGTACCGGGCAGGCATTGCGAACATGCGGTGCTTGCGTGCGAATGTCGAGGTAGTCCTCATACGTGAGCAAGTAGGGACGGGCGGAGTTCATGCTGCCCTGCACAACGGGTGCCCGTCCGGGGAAGATGAACATGATGTCCCTGCCCAACTCAGCTAACTCGCGCTTGTTGCCGGAACGGAAGCCTTCACCAACACCAACCAGCAGCAGCAGGGATCCGACGCCCCAGGCGATGCCGAACATGGTAAGAAACGAGCGCAGCTTGTGTGACCACAGATTGCGGAAAATCTGCGCGAAGATGTCCAGCACGTTCCGCATGATGAGAGATATTGTACATTTCGGCCGCTGATGCCGCGGGGGAATCCACTTCAGGGATAAAACGGGGGCCAGGGTTCAGCTGCTGTTCAGCATCGGATCAGCTTGACTCTCTTCTTGGGGCTGGCGACGAACTCCAGATAGCGCTCTGTTCGGTTGGGGTCGATAAACGCCTTCATCAAAGCCTCTTCGTGATTCATTGGCAAATCATCGCTCACACTCGATCACCGGTGCGTCCCTAAGCATTGTCTTTCTCAAAAGTGTGGAAGGTCCCGTAAATTATCGCGTTCGGATTGTCCTGCGCCCTTGAGATGATGTCCTCAATCTCCTCAGTGAAGCCTCCCTTTCTTTTCTTCCTCGCTTCGACTGGTTCGGGATTGATGACCTCACCAATAAACAGCCCCAGTTCGCCAACGACTAGTTCCGCGTTCCGTTGATACTCCTCAGCATCGC
>QIAK01000364.1:0-1826 GCA_003225515.1 Acidobacteriota bacterium
CGATTGCAGAGCCTTTGCGCGATCGTATGGAAATCATCGAACTGCAGGGCTATAGCGAAGAAGAAAAAGTTCACATCGCTTTCCGCTATCTGATTCCGAGGCAGCTCGATGAGAACGGTATTCCAGTCGAGCAGATCGAATTTCCTGAAGAGGGTGTGCGTTACATCATCCGGCATTACACGCGCGAAGCTGGGGTACGCAGCCTGGAACGGACGATTGGAACCATTTGCCGCAAGCAGGCGCGGCGATTGGCTGAGGGGAAGACGGAGAAGCTGGTAGTCACCAAGGAAACCATTCAGGAATTTCTTGGCGGCATCAAGATTCGCAGCGAGGGAGAGATTGCCGAGAGGACGGAGCGCCCCGGCGTTGCCGTGGGCCTGGCATGGACTCCTTCAGGCGGCGATGTGCTGTTCGTCGAAGCCAATGCGATGAAAGGCAAGGGTGGATTCACCATGACAGGCCAGATTGGCCAGGTCATGCAGGAGTCCATGCAAGCCGCGCTCACCTGGGTGCGGTCCAATGCGGACCGGCTCGGAGTGGCGGAAGATTTCTTCGCCAATCACGATCTGCACATCCATGTTCCGGCGGGCGCGATCCCGAAGGATGGTCCGTCCGCAGGCGTGACCATGGCGACGACATTAGTGTCGTTGCTGACCAAGCGGCGCATTACTCCGCTGCTGGCGATGACGGGCGAGATCACGCTGAGCGGGAACGTTCTTCCCGTGGGCGGCATTAAGGAAAAGGTGCTGGCCGCGAAGCGCGCGGGCGTCACCGACGTGATTCTGCCGGCGGAAAATAAAATGAACGTGGACGAAGATCTCACGCCGGAACAGCTTGAGAACCTGAAAGTCCACTACGTGAAAACCATTGACGAGGCGCTTCAGGTCTCGCTGCCGCAGGTAGAAGGTTCAGTGGCGGCGAAGTTGCTGGCGACGCCTCCTAAGGATCCTTCGCAGGATTACAACCCTACGCAACCTGTGAAAGAACCGGAACCAGTTCATGACAGAGTGCTGACGCAGGCGTAAAGAGCAGGCGTAAAGAGTGAGAAAGCCGATGGCCAGTCTCGCGAGAGGCTGGCCATTTTCTTTGGACGCGAGCCAAGGCCCGCTCGGGATAAACTGAACACAAATGCGTGTGCGTGTTCTCTTCTTCGGGATGTTAAAAGATCTGGTGGGAAAATCCGTTGAGGATATTGACGTGCCGGAGAACTCCTCCGTCCGCGATGTGCTTGCCCGCTATGAATCCCTGGTTCCGCGCCTAAAAGAATCGCTGCCCTCGCTTGCAATGGCGGTGAACCAGCAATATGTGGGACCGGACACGCCGCTGAAGACGGGCGACGAGATCGCATTGCTTCCGCCGGTGAGCGGAGGGGCTCCGGAACCAGCGGGGCGGCGCCATGCCCGGATCGTTCGCGAGCCCATCGACACGCAGGGAACACTCGCCAGCCTCAAACGCGGAGAAGACGGTGCCGCTCTGGTGTTTGAAGGCGTTGTGCGTAACCAGACGCGCGGCCGCAAGACTCTCTATCTCGACTACGAGGCCTATGAAGAAATGGCGCTCGACCAAATGGAGTCTCTGGCGGTCCAGGCCCTGCAACAGTTTCAGATTCGCGACACGGCAATCATACACAGGCTGGGGCGACTCGAAATCGGGGAGGCGAGTGTCGTTATCATGGTTGCTTCGGCGCATCGCGCTGCTGCCTTCGAGGCCTGCCGCTGGTTGATCGATACTCTCAAACGCAGCGTGCCCATCTGGAAGAAGGAGTACTTCGAGGATGGCGCCGTCTGGGCTGACGGCGAGCCTTTCCCAACGGAAATTCCTCGGGC
>QIAK01000364.1:1853-11571 GCA_003225515.1 Acidobacteriota bacterium
TTGCCGGGAAATCGCGGCTTAGTGCAGGAATGCTGAAGTTCGGGGTCTTAGCCCGCAAGGGCCGCGACTGGCGCAACGGTATAATTCCATCACTCGATGAGAAAATCCGCCACGATTCTGCTTCTCGCCGCATTGCTAGTTCCAATCTGCGGCCTATGGGCGCAGCAGAAGGCGGAGCCACAAAAACCTGCACAGCAGAGTCCGCCGCACTCACAAATCCAGTCTGACACGACCACCACGCTGCGCGTCGACGTCAAGCTGGTCAATGTATTCGTAACCGTCACCGACGAGCACGGCTCGCCGGTGGCCGGCCTGACGAAGGATAATTTCATTCTCAAGGAAAACAATCGCGAGCAGAGGATTGCAGTTTTCGACAAAGAATCCGAACTGCCACTATCGATCGCGTTGGCCATCGATACCAGCCTAAGCACGCGGCACGACCTGCCCTTGGAACAGTCCTCTGCCAAGCGCTTCGCCCACACTATCCTGCGTCCTGTCGACGCGTTGTCGGTCTATGCTTTCAGCGAAGATGTGCACGAGGCCACGCACGGATTCACCTCCGATATCAAGCGCATCGACGAAGGCATCGAGCACATTCGCGTCGGCGCTGCCACCGCGCTCTACGATGCGATCTACCTCGCCTCGCGAGCGCTCGACAAGCGCAAGGGCCGCAAAGTCATCGTCCTGATCACCGATGGCGGCGACACCATCAGCAAGATTGACTACAAGGAGGCGGTGCGTGCGGCGGAAGAGGCAGAGGCGCTGGTGTATTCGGTCATCATCGTCCCCATTGAAAGCAGCGCCGGACGCGAAACCGGAGGCGAGCATGCCCTGATCCAGCTTTCCGAAGATACCGGCGGCAAGTACTACTACGCGACGTCGACGGCCCAGCTTGACGACGCGTTCCGCAAAATTAGTGACGAGCTCCGCACGCAATATCTGCTGGCTTATTATCCGTCGCAGCACACGTCATTTTCGGAGTTCCGCCGGATCGAGGTGAAAGTCGCAGGTGTGCCCGATGCATCGAAGTATCGCGTCCGCCACCGCGCAGGGTACTACACGGTGAAATCAGAGTTCTGAAAGAGGCGACTCGCAGGATGATTACTGGAACCTCACAAAACACGAGTGCACGTTTCGCTCTAACAAGCTTTCCGAACATTTGCAATCACGAGAGCGATGGGAAGTTCTTTGTTTTCTCAGAGTAGAGATACAGTATTTTGAATTTCCTGTTAGGATCGCTAGCTTCATTTCTTCTCCTTCGGCCGCGCGGGCATGCGGTAAGCCGTTGAAGACGCTGACGAATTTCAAATCATCCCTGTTGCTGACCGCGCTGGCTGAATAAATGCACTAGTGAACGGCTTAGGCGGAGTTTCTTCGAGGGACGAGTCTCAACACTGGGAATGCTGTTATAGCAGAAAAGCAGGCTTCACCTCGAAGATCTCTGAAGGCTTCAGAAAACGAACACGAAGAGAATAAAAGGAAGGTAGACGATGCTGAACCTCATTTCCCCCAAGCCTTGCGTTGCAAAACTCGGTTGGTTGGCAGTGCTCACGTTCGCGCTATTTTCATCGTTGTTGTTTGCCCAGACCACGGTCGGAACCGGGAGCATTGTGGGGACTGTCACTGATGCCTCGGGGGCCGTCGTCAGCGGCGCGGTAGTAGCCATCACGAACGTGGGTACCGCACAAGTTGCAAGCGTAACTACAAACGATTCGGGAACGTTCAACTCCGGGGCTCTCACGCCAGGCGAATACAAAGTGCAGGTTACGGCCAAGGGCTTCAGTAGTGTGAGCCAGCGAATTACGGTTCAGGTCGGGAATACTTCGACCTTTAATCCGAAATTAGCAGTGGGGCAGGAAAGCCAGATCATTGAAGTGCAGGCCAGCGAGGTGCAGGTGAATACCGAGCAGGCGAGCGTGCAGGGAGTTCTCACCGCGACCCAGATTGAGAACCTGCCAGTGAATGGTCGAAACTTCCTCGATCTGGCCCAGCTTGAACCGGGGGTTCAGATTCAGGATGGTACAAATTTCGATCCTACGAAAGTTGGATACTCCTCGATTTCCTTCGGTGGCCGCTTCGGACGCAGTGCACGTATCGAAGTGGATGGAGTAGACGTGAGTGATGAAACGGTCGGAACCACGACTCAGGATATTCCCGCCAGTTCTATTGCGGAGTTCCAGATCAGCCAATCGAAGCTCGACTTGTCCAACGATCTGACTTCTTCCGGCGCGGTGAACGTCACCACGAAATCCGGCACCAATTCCTATCACGGAGATGCATTCGGTTCTTTCCGCGATCACACTGCTCTCGCCGCCGCACTCCCCACGCCGGCGGGCTTGCGTGCGCCGGGTTTCCAACGCAATCAGTTCGGTGCTGACCTCGGTGGTCCGGTGATTAAGGACAAGCTGTTTTTCTTCGCAGACGGAGAGCGCACGCTCAACAATCTGCAGTCTCCGGTATCGCTGCCGGACCCCTTTCAGGCGGATTCCGGATTCTTTAATGCGCCATTTCGCGAGACGGAGTTGCTGGGCAAAATCGATTACCAGTTAACTAAAAATGCCAAACTCTTCTATCGCTACGACTACTTCGCGAACCTGACGGACGCTACTTTCTTTGCCTCCAGCTTTCAGGTTTACAGCAATAAGGACGATTCCCGGTCTCACGTTCTCGGCCTTGACTTCAATACCGGTAGCTTCACACATAGCATTCGTTTTGAGTATTTGAAGTTCCAGAATCAAATTCAGAATGGAGATGCCGGGCAGCCGTTCTCCCAATCTGGACTGAGCATTTTCATCGGCCCATTTGCCGGAGGCCCGAACTTTCTGGCTCCTCAGTCGACGCCGCAGAGCGATCATGAGTACAAATACGACGGCAGCAAGATTATCCGTACTCACATCGTTCGCTTCGGAGCGACTTTTAACCACATTCAGGGTGGCGGTTTTGCGAGCTTCTTCAGCCTCGCTCCTGTGGTGTTTTCTTCACCTAATGGAACGGCTTCACTAGACGTGAACTGCGTCAGTGTAAGTCCTAATTGCCCCGCCGGACCCGATGGCACCACCGCGTCGAACCCTCTGAATTATGACGTCCAAGCCATTACGCTTGGCAACGGGATCGGTTTTGCCACCGCGCAACCGGCGTTTGGATTTCCGGCCGGTGGTTTGGGACCGGACAATCGCATCGCCTTTTACGTGGGCGACAGTTGGAAGGTGAAGCACAATCTAAATCTCGAACTCGGTTTGCGCTATGTCCGAGATACGGGTCGCAACGATTCGGATTTGCCAGGAATTCCCAGCCTCAACGGAGTAGTCTCGAGCTTCCCAAATCTCGGAGCCCGCATCCGGCAACCCAATCTTAATTTTGCGCCGCAGATTGGTCTGGCTTGGGATCCATCGGGCAATGGCAAGAGTGTCCTGCGTGCTGGCGCCGGCCTGTATTACGAGAACACTATTTGGAATAACGTTCTGTTTGATCGTCCCACCAGAGAGGCCCAAGGCGCGTTCCTGCAGACCACGGGCGTCTGTACTTCTGCTGGTACCGCAGGCCCTCCGTTGACCATTCCGGGAGGCTCAATTCCAATACCGGACGGGGTCTGCGGGACCGGGGGCAACCCAATCACGATTGGGGCCGCGGCACCCGCGATTTTGGCCTTGGAACATACATATCAATCCAGCTATCCCTTCACTCCAACCCTTCAGAACGGTGGGTATATTGGCAATTTGCTTAATCTAGGTCTTGGAATTGGGACGAATGCCGTCCCACTGACTTTTGCTCCGAACTTCCAAACACCACGCTCATTTCAGATGAACCTGGGATTTCAACGCGAAATCCGACACGGTTTGGTCCTGAGTTTGGACTACGTTCGCAACGTCGAAACCCATTCTCTGTTGGGTGTGGACCTGAACCACACCGGTGACACCCGTTACTTCAACAAGCCTGGCGCGTTGGCGGCCATGTCAGCTACCAATAGCGCTTTTGGTTGTGGGGCCGGAACGGATCCGGCGTCCATCGACTGTGCGATTTCAGCGGGTGCAAGGATGTCTGATTACGCCAGCAATGGTTTGACCACAACTGCTGAACTGGGAGTTAGTGGCACCACCGTCACTGGACAGCCCGGCGTCGGTGCTTGCCCCGCTGTCGGCTCAACATCGGGGCTTCAAATATGAACTTCCTGCTTCCGATCGGACGTTCCGTGTACAACGCTCTCGATTTCAAGCTGGTTCAAAACGTGAACAATCCTTTCCGGGGAGTCAGGAGCGCCAACTTCCAGGTCGCATACAGCCTGTCTAAGTTCATCAATCCCGGCGGCGCTAATCCCAACCCTCAACCTTCGAACTTCCAGCAAGGTTCCGATCAGGATTTTGTGATCGGTGCAGCTGACAATGCAAATCCGCTTCGGTATATGGGACCGTCTACGCTGGATCGTACTCACCAGCTTTCCTTCGGCGGTTCCTTCGGATTGCCATGGGGCTTCCAGACAGGCGTTATCGCCCATTTCTACAGCCCGCTGTCTACCCCACTGGTTGTTCCTAACTCCAATCTCGGAGGCGGCGAAATCTTCCGCACTGATTTCACAGGTGATGGAACCACCCAGGACTACATCCCGGGCACAAAGAACGGCGCGTTCATGAGGAAAGTAAGTGTCGCGGGCCTGACGAACGTGATCAACACCTACAATCACACCTTCGCAGGGCAACCAACCCCAGCTGGGCAGGTGTTGATCACCAATAACTTGTTTACCGCCAGCGAATTGTTCAGCGCTGGTGGCGTGGCGCCCACACTCCCTACGCCTGTAGCCGGAGCTGTAGGCCTCGCTTGGTTGAAAGACGTGGATCTCTCTTTGAGTTGGAAGTACAAGATAAAAGAAAGAGTAACGATTGCGCCCGGGATCAGCTTCTTCAACGCCTTTAACTTCGCGAATTTCGATCTTCCACCGAACGTACTAAGCCCCTACATCGCGCAAACGGTTGGCAATATTGGGGCAACCACCTACTCCGGAACTCAGAATGTGAGAGTGGGAGCCGGCACGGGTGTGTATGGGCTGGGAGCTCCTCGCGTCGCGGAATTTAACCTGAAGATCACGTTCTAAGTAATTCACACTCGGGCCATCAGTTCTATCGAACTGATGGCCGTTCTTTCTTTGTAGCCGGTTTACGGGTTCAGTTCGCCGCGCAGGTGTTTTGAGAGTTTCTCGATCTGTTTTAGTTTTTCGATCACGTCCTTTGGCAGCATGCCTTTGCGGACGCTGGCCACGTCTGACGGGATAGTTTGCGCGGTGCGGGCCAGGTCGTCGGCTTCCCGTTGCACTTGCTCAAGATCGATACGCCGCGTCGAAGTGGTGGGCGCTTTCGCGGTCTGCTCCTGGTTCATGGGTTCGGGCGGAGTGGGGAAATGGGTTCGGGATTGCGAAGCGGCCAGTGTTACGAACACACTCAGCACCGCTGGAACAATTAAGAAATTGGATTTCTTCACGAGTGCGCCTCCTTCCGGAAGAGCGAAGTTTCAGGCATTGTACCCTTGCATGGGCGGTGATTATCAAGCTTCGTCCGCAGATGTTTGCTGCGCTTTGTGTACAATGCCTGCATGTCGTTCCGCGCTCCACAAGGAAATCCCAATGCCGCAAAGCGCAGCCGGACTCCTCCTCCGGAAGATACATTCGAGGAGGCTGCTTTCCTGAAGGCGCTGGGCGAGAAGCAGAAGCCAGTCACGCTCAAACTGATGGACGGGCAGACCGTCCACGGCTGGGTCGAATACTACGACAAAAATATGGTTCGCCTGACGCGCGAAGGCGCGCCAAATCTGTTCATCTTCAAGCACGAAATCATGTACATCGCGGAAGACGGCGGAAAGAGGAAATAGGAAGGCTTCGGGCTTCCGGGTTCCGGCTCTCGGACCTCAGACTTCGGACCTCAGACCTTAGCCAGTTTGGAGCAAGTGTGCATGGTTCTTGCATCGATGCTTGTCAAAGATGAATTTTGCGTTCGAGTGCCTGGGTCCGCAGTCTGAGATCCGAGGTCTGACCCCTGACGTCTGATCATGCCTAATCTCGCTCATTCAAAAAGTTTTCTCCCCGCCATGTCTGCCATCGCACGCGAGGCGGGCGCACTGCTGCTGCCTTATTTCCATCAGGGACTTAAGATCGAGTACAAGGGCGATGCCGATCTGGTGACCCCGGCCGATCGCGGGGCGGAGAAACTGATCCGCGAGCGCATCACCCAGCAATTTCCTTCGCATGACGTTCTCGGCGAAGAGCAAGGCCTCAACGATCAGGGTAGCGAGTATCGTTGGTACGTCGATCCGCTCGATGGCACCACCAACTTTGCCCATGGATATCCAGTTTTCTGTGTCTCGATGGGCCTGGAACACCGCGCCTCCGGGAAGGGCAACCGCATTGCTGGAGTTGTGTACGATCCCACCCGCGACGAACTATTCAGCGCCGAGCAGGGCAAGGGCGCGCATCTTAACGGCAAGCCGATCAGGGTTTCGAAGATAGCGCAGCTAAAAGAATGTCTTTTGGCGACGGGCTTTCCCAGTCACAAGCGGCACAAGAATCCGAACATTCACTTCTATCACCAGATCACGCTGCGTACTCACGGTGTGCGGCGCGCCGGATCGGCTGCCCTCGATCTGTGCAACGTGGCCAGCGGGCGCTTCGATGGCTTCTGGGAATTCAATCTCAATCCTTGGGACACGGCCGCGGGCGTGCTTATTGTCGAGGAAGCCGGAGGCAAGGTCAGCCGTTACGACGGATCTCCTTTTGAAATCGACAGCCACGAAACGCTGGCTTCGAATGGATTGGTGCACGACGCCTTGCTCCGCGAATTCCAGGAAATCTTTGCGGGACGCGGCTTGGATCCATTGCCGATTGCCAGCGAATATCAGCGCTAACTAGCCCAGCGTCGACTGGACTCCTAGAGTTAATCGAATACAAGGAACGAACGACATGAGCCGACGTCACAAGTTTTCGACGAGTCGGACAACCTCCTTGCCCGCCTCGCGTTGTTACAACCTCTTGCCTTGTTACAATAAAGTAGTAGGGATGCCCGATCCGCTCCGGGCGTTGTCCTAATTCATGGACATCGCAGGTTCAACGTGATCAACTCACTCCTCGCACGCAAGATCGAAAAGCGGCCCGACAAGGTCCGGCTGCAGGGACGCATTCTTTTTCTCACAGAAGATCCAGAACTCATCAAACGGCAGCTCGCGGGCGAAGACCTGCCCTGGGACACGAAGAACCCGGCCAACAATCCTAAATTGAGAGATGACATTTCGACCGACGAGATCACGCCGGCACACTATTGTTTTTATTTTGATGAGACTCTCGGCGAGATTCCTTATCTCGGATTGAAATGCGGCAGCGTGACGCCGATTGGACGCGGGGATGTGAAGCGCGGTGGATTCGTTTGCGCGGTAAGCGGCAAGAGGCGTGGCAAAGGTTCGAGCCGCGAGCAGTCTCCCTACGCCGAAATGTGCGCGGGCATTCGCGTGGTGATCGCTGAAAATATCGAACGCATCTACAAGCAGAATTGCCAGAATCTGGGGCTGCTGACATCCACTAACTTTTCGTTGATCGATCGCATTCGGGGCGGGGAAGAGATCGCGCTCAGCGAATTCACCGCCGGCGAGGATGAGATCACGCGACAGGTCATCGAGTATGGCGGATTATTTCCGTTCAACGTGGCACGCATGCAGGGGAAAGTATTCCTGCCGCCGATCGAAGATGCGGGCGGGGGCGTCGGCGCCACACGGGCTATGACGCTGGCCGAGAAAATCTTTGCTCGTCACATGATCCGGCCCAGCGAGGCGGCTCCGGAAGTCGGCGTGCCGTCAGTCAAGCCGGGCGACACCGGCTTCGCCCGCGCCGATCTGCGCTTCAGCCACGAGTATGTCACGCCCATGGCCGCGATTTTTTTCGAGCACTACGTCGGCAAAGATGCGAAAGTCAACGATCCGTCGAGCATCTTGTTTTTCCGCGATCACCTTACATTCCTCGACGAAGTAATTTCCGAAGAAAAGAAAAAACTCGGCTTGCTCGATCTGGCCACCCAACTCAAACTCAAGCAGCAGGATTTCGCCAAGAAGCAAGGAATTCGCCTGCATGGTGAACTGACCGACCGCAAGGGCTCGGAAGGCATCTGCCATTCCATCGTTCTCGAAAGTTACGCGCTGCCAGGGCAGTTGAATATCGGCTCCGACTCGCATACGCCGCATGTAGGTGCGATTGGCTGTGTGGCGTTTGGCATCGGCACGACGGACGTATTCAATTCGTGGATCACGAAAGATGTGCGCGTGAAAGTGCCCGAGTCGGTGAGGATTGTGATTCGCGGCAAGAAGCATCCGAACGTGACCGCCAAAGATTTCATCCTGAAGATTTTGAGTCTCGATTATGTCCGCAGCGGCAAGGCGCTCGCCAAAGTCATGGAATACGCGGGCGAGGCCATCGAACAGTTGAGCGTGGACGAGCGCGCCACCATGACCAACATGGCGGCGGAGATCGGCGGATTTACCGGAATCGTCGTGCCTGACAAGAAAGCTGTCGAGTTTCTGGTGGAACGGCGCGGCATGGATCGTAGAAAAGCCGGCACAGTACGCACATGTCATCGAACTCGATGCAGCCGACATAACGCCGATGGTGGCGACGCCCGGCGATCCGGGAAACGGCAAATATGTTCGCGAACTGAATACGCCCGTTCCGGTCGAGATCGCATACGGAGGCACCTGCACCGCGGGCAAGAATGAAGACATGGACATGTACGCCGCCGTGCTAGCTGACGCGCTCAAGGACGGCAAGCGCGTAGCTGATTCGGTGCAGTTTTATATCCAGTTTGGATCGCAGGAGACGCGCGAGTATTGCCTGCGTCGCGGATATCTCGATGTGTTCCAGAAGTCCGGCGCGCACGTGATCGAGCCCAGTTGCGGAGCGTGCATCAACGCGGGGCCGGGAGTATCCACCCGGCCTGATCAAATCGTTATCAGCGCCCAGAACCGAAACTTCCCCGGCCGCAGCGGGCCGGGACAGATGTATTTAGCTTCGCCGTATACGGTGGCGGCAAGTGCGGTGGCGGGCTATATCGTGGAGTACGAGCCCAGCGAGAAGAAGGAACTGGTCGGAGCATAGGATTTATCGTCAGGGAACGACGTCGAAACCTCGCGTGTTCCGACCCTCCGATCTGCCTAGCAAGATCCCCTCAAACTCAAAGAGTCTGCGCTAGGACCCTGCTTGGATCGTTACATGCGCTTCCTCCTGTAAGTGGTTGAATTTGGGCGGGATGGTTGAAATGAGCCACACCTGATCTTGCAACTTTTAGTCGCCTTCCGCGTTCAAATATACAGAAGCCAGTGGCCCACGGGATGGTTAGAAGGCGACCACCAAGACCACGGTTTTCGAAGGTTTTCAGTTTCGATAGGCATTGCGCGAATCTGGAGCCAGGGGGGTTCATAATGCGTTCACTGAAATATTTCGCGTTACTGGCAGCGCTGATGCTGCCGTTGACTTATTCGCAGGCACAGTCCGACGACGGTCCTGCCTATTCTAATCAGGACCAGGCATATAACAATCAGTCGAATCCGGCTTACGACGACCAGCAATATGACCGGAATTACGACCAGGCCTATGTGGCCGGTCCGCCGGTATGTTCGTACGGATACTATTCTTACTACCCATACGCTTGCGCACCGTACGGCTTTTACGGGCCGCGCTGGTTTGTTGGCGGAGTCTTTA
>QIAK01000365.1:0-462 GCA_003225515.1 Acidobacteriota bacterium
AAGCCCCTATCCTGACCATACATTCTCTATGCAATATCAAGCCCCTATCCTGACCATACATTCTCTATGCAATATCGCGGTCGTTGGTTTCGGAACGCCGAGGCTAGCGTCTATTGGCACAAGAGATGACTCGACACACGGGGGGATGTCGCCAACATGAAAACAGGGTTGTTGCTTTCTCTGACGCTGGCAGCCGTTGTTTCGTCGGGCGCCGTTCTCGCCCAAGATGTCCGATACAACTTCGACCAGAAGACTGATTTTTCCCGCTTCAAGACCTACAAGTGGGTGGAGTTGAAGAACGCCCAGAACCCAGGAGATCTCCTCGACAAACAGATTAAAGCTGCATTCGATGCTCAACTTTCCGCCAAGGGCGTGACGAAGGTTGAGGACGATGCGGCAAATCTTTTTGTTGGCTACCAAGTCGCAATCAGCCAGGAAAAGGAATTCACTTCCTACAACACG
>QIAK01000365.1:482-2181 GCA_003225515.1 Acidobacteriota bacterium
CCTCCACAATCCACGTCGGCCAGCTGGTTCTGGATATGTACGATTCAGCCAATCGGGACTTGGTCTGGCGCGGCTTGTGAAGCAAGACCATCGATGCGAAAGCAAAGCCAGAAAAGCAGCAAAAGAACCTCAACAAGACCGTAACGAAAATGCTGAAGAACTATCCACCGGTAATTAAAAAGTAGAGAGCCAGATCTGCCCAAAGGAGATCGCGAGGAAAGAATCGTGCGCGCCCCAAAGCTCGTTCAACTGATGAAAGCCAATTCCTCCAACATGTCTGCGGAACTGGTCAAAAAGATAAGGAAGTCAAATAGATGCAGCGATTTGCTGCGACGGGTTCCCGAGAGTGAACAGAAGCAATATGCGCTAGAGATTTACCGTGACCTAACAGAATGGCTGACGAACGAAACGGACTCGATCCTGGAGAAGCCTTACGTAGCACTCGGGATCCACCGAGCAGGGCAGGCAGTTCCGCAGTTTAAAACTTTTTGGGCGGTCGCTATTGCTCGCGACCATTTTTGGGATTACGTGCAACAGGAATGTCTACATGAAGAACCAGTCGAGTTCTGGGGCGGTGTAAGGTTGCTTCGCTTATTGGACAGTTTTTTCGATCAGGTCTTCTACTGCGTGCTGCTTGGTTATGAGAGAGCCGGCAAAAACGAATCAATGGCCTTATCGTTCCTTGCTCGGAGGCGATCAGCATGATGACCGCGGCAAAATGGCGAAAGCACGGTTGTACCAGCAGTGCACATTCGCTCGCCCGTCTGGCCTTGGTCGCAATAATGGTATGTACCAGCGCCATAAAGAACTGGAGTTTGCCGGCGGACTACACGTTGCAGGCCTCCGCAGCTAATACGAGTGACATTACTGAACACGCGAAATCATCCGATCCCAAATCTGAGCCTGCCGTCCATGGTCTGTCAGCCAAAGCTGTAGAGATCGCGCGCCCATTAGGCTTTCCGATCACCAATTCGATGCTGGTTAGCTGGATTGTCGCAATAGCTCTGATTGTGTTTGCCCAAACCGCGACACGAGACATGCAGCAGCTGCCTACAAAACTACAAAACGTTCTGGAATGGCTGGTTGAGAGTTTGTACACGTTCATGAGCGGAATCATAGGGCCGCATCTGGCAAAGCGCACGTTTTGGTTCTTTGCGACGGTCTTCCTTTTCTCGTAGGTCGCGAAATCGTCGTGGCTCAACCCCTTCTCCGGGGAGCGAATGCAGACGTCAACATGACCCTAGCCATGGCATTGGTGTTTTTTGCAAGCTGGATCGTGTGGTCGTTACGTGAAGTTGGTCCGCTTGGGTTTCTGAAGGAACTGTTCGCACCGAAGGGAGAGAGTGAGGGTCTCTTGAAGGTGCTGATGGTTGTGGTCTTTTTCGCAGCAGGTTGCTTAGAAGTGATCTCGATTCTCTTTCGTCCCATCTCTTTGAGCTTTCGTCTCTACGGCAACATCTTCGCGGGGGAAAATTTGTTGGAGGCGATGAGCAAGTTGGTCCCCGGTTTTGGCTGGTTGGTACCGATTCCTTTTTATTTCCTGGAACTGGTGATGGGCCTGGTGCAAGCACTCGTTTTCACATTATTGACAGCCGTGTTCACCATGCTCATGTGCCAGCACGAAAGCGAAGGACCGGCGGCCGCACACGTTACGTAATCAAATAACTCAAGGCACGCGAACCAATCGTTTCGCGACATA
>QIAK01000365.1:2208-2733 GCA_003225515.1 Acidobacteriota bacterium
GCGATCAGCGTGGGTTTAATCGGGATGAATGCTGCTGACGCGGTGGGTCGTAATCCCGTCGCATCGACGAAGATTCTGGTTCAGTCAATCCTGGCCATTGCCTTCGCAGAAGCAATCGTATTTTACGCGTTGTTCTTAGTGAAGTAGCCAGTCTCTTTCACGAGCATTGTTAGCCGAGAACCGGAAACACACGATTCGGTGCGGAGAGCCCACTTATGAACGCTCTGATTCTTCTGACATTGG
This sequence comes from Acidobacteriota bacterium, assembly GCA_003225515.1. GTDB lineage: Bacteria > Acidobacteriota > Terriglobia > Terriglobales > Acidobacteriaceae > Sulfotelmatobacter. Next base: position 2,452 of record QIAK01000365.1, read on the forward strand.
CCGATCCTGGCGGGCAGCTTCAGGAGCTTGCGAATACTTTCGGTGTTGACTGGCCCCATCTAGTCGCACAAATCATCAGCTTTGGCATCGTCTGCGTTCTACTCCATCGTTTTGCGTACAAGCCGGTCCTGCATATGTTGGATGAGCGACGGCTGCATATCGCGGAGGGAATTGCTGAGCGGGAGCAAATCAGGTCTGATCTAGAGCAGACTGAAGCTGAAGGCCGGCGAATCGTGCAGCAAGCGGACGCGAAGGCGACACAAATTATCGAAGAGGCGCACG
>QIAK01000365.1:2779-7841 GCA_003225515.1 Acidobacteriota bacterium
CAACAGGCTGCTTTGCAGGAACACGATCGTATGTTAGCGGATCTCAAGCTGGAGATTGGAACTCTGGTCGTTCAAGCTACCGCAACAGTTACCCGCAAGGTTCTCACACCAGAGGATCAGCGGCGCATGGCCGAGGACACCATTACGCAACTGGGTCGTGCAGCATAGTCGTGAACTGAGGTTGAATGATGGCGACAAGGGTTTCACAGGTAAGGGGCGTGGCAAAAACGTTATACCGGTGGTGCTTGGTTGAGGGGAAGCTGGATGATGGCCGTGCTCGGGAGGTTGTGACACAAGTACTGCAGTCGAAGCGCCGCGGCTATTTGGCCGTCCTGGGTGAATTGAAGCGGCTCATAAGGCTTGAGCGTGCCAGGTACACGGCCAGAATTGAGAGTGCAGTACCGTTGCAAGCCGACCTGCAAGCATGGCTTCGGAAGAAGTTGGCGATTGCTTACGGAGACGGGCTGAGTACTGACTTCGTACAGAATCCGGAATTGATTGGCGGAATGCGGGTTCGGGTCGCTAACGATGTGTATGACGGCAGCGTTCGATCGAGATTGGCGGCGCTCGCCAGAAGCTTCGGGATTGTGGACAGTGACAAGCCAGTTCGCTAAATCGGCAAGTTCGAGACTCGCGTTCCTGAATGGAGTGACTGTGACATGTCTGACTTATTAGAAGAACTTGAATTTCAAATTGCAGGCATCAAGACTGCGCCTTCCAGGCAGAATGTCGGCGTCATTCGGGAAGTGGGCGACGGCGTGACTCGTGTCGAGGGTCTCAGCGACGCCATGCTTAACGAGATGCTCGATTTAGGCCATGGCGTGACCGGACTTGCCCTCAATCTTGAGGAGACTGAGGTCGGAGTGATCGTACTTGGGGATTACACACTGCTACAGGAGGGGGATGAAGTTCGCACAACCGGCAAACTTCTTCAAGTTCCTGTCGGGATGGGCTTACTCGGCCGCGTTGTGAATACACTCGGAGAGCCGGTGGATGGCCAGGGGCCGCTCAAGACAGACGTCTTCTATCCGGTAGAAAGAATGGCACCAGGAATTATTCGACGGCGTTCAGTCGATCAGCCGGTACAAACCGGAATCATGGCAATTGATGCGATGATTCCCATCGGACGCGGTCAGCGGGAGCTGATTATTGGTGATCGATCAACAGGGAAAACGACGATTTGCATCGACACAATCGTCAGCCAAGCGCATTTAAACCGAACTGGTCGTGAGAGCGGCGACAAGGATTGCCGCCCGCTCTATTGCATCTACGTGGCGATTGGTCAAAAGCAGTCCAACATAGCGCGCATCATTTCTGTGCTCGAGCAAGCCGGCGCAATGCCATACACAATAGTCGTCGCCTCTCCGGCTTCTGATTCGGCCACGAACCAGTATCTGGCGCCATTTGCAGGAGCGGCCATCGGCGAGTGGTTTATGGATCATGGGATGGATGCGCTGATCATTTACGACGATTTATCCAAGCACGCAGTCGCCTACAGGCAAGTCTCCCTTGTATTGAAACGACCATCTGGTCGGGAAGCCTATCCTGGAGACGTTTTCTACCTGCATAGCCGGCTGCTCGAACGGGCCGCGCGAGTAGGAGAAAAATATGGCAACGGCTCCCTCACCGCTCTGCCCATCATCGAAACGCAAGCCGGCGACGTTTCCGCGTATATCCCGACGAATGTCATCTCCATTACGGACGGCCAGATCTATCTCGAAACGGATCTCTTCTATCAAGGTATGCGGCCGGCCATTTCTGTAGGTTTATCGGTCTCGCGAGTTGGATCCGCGGCGCAACTCAAAGCTATGAAACAAGTCGCGGGACAACTCAAAGGTGATCTTGCGCAGTTTCGTGAACTCGCGGCTTTTGCGCAATTCGGATCCGAGTTGGACGCCAAGACGCAGGCGCAGATCGATCGTGGAAAACGAATTATGGAAGTTTTCAAGCAGCCTCAGTACAGCCCAATTCCGGTGGAGGTCCAAGTGGCTGTAATTTGGGCCGTACAAAATGGCTATGTCGATGATGTGCCAGTGGAGCGGGTGAAAGAGTTCCAGACCAGACTGACAGAATTCTTAAGTACCCGAAAAGCCGAGCTCCTGCAGAAAATTGCCTCGGAAAAGAAGATCACTCCTGAGCTGTCAGCCGAACTGAAGCTCGCCAACGATCTCTGTAAAGAGACATGGAAATGACTTCGGTGCCTGGGGAGAATTCACGATGAACAGCCCTCGCGATTTGCGTCGAAGAATCCGATCTGTTGGCAGCACTGCGCAAATTACAAAAGCGATGCAGATGGTGGCCGCCTCCAAAATGCGGCGCGCTCAACAATCGGCAATTGCTGGACGCCCTTTTGTCCAGCTGCTTTACCGGATTCAGCGAGAGGCAACCACCCGCATGGGAGAGTTCAATCATCCTCTTTTAGAGGTGCGACACGTGAAACGGCGCGCCGTAATAGTGATGGGCGCCGACAAGGGTTTATGCGGGGCACTGAACACGAACCTGTTCCGCCTCGCGACAGAATTCGATCCACAATCGACAATATTCATCGCTGCCGGAAAGAAAGCCGCGCAATTTATCGTGCGCACAAAACGACATTTGGTGGCAGAATTCACGTACGCTGACACTCCACAGTTTTCTCAGGCGAGGGCTATCTCCGCATACGCTCGCGATCTTTTCTTGAAGCGGGAAGTCGATCAGGTTCAGATCATCGCGACTCGCTTCGAAAATACACTGACGCAATATCCGTTGTGCCTGGAATTCTTGCCGGTGGGCGAGATCAAAGGCATGACGATTCCGGGTGCCAGGGCGGAAGAGGAGTTGGCTGGGGATACGGGCGAAAGCCTCTTCGAGCCCAGCCCCAAAGCTGTCTTGCAGTACCTGTTGTCACATTACTTAGATATCTATATTTATCAGGTGATGCTGAATGCGAAGGCGAGTGAACTGAGCGCTCGTATGGTTTCCATGAAAAACGCCACTGACAATGCCGAAAACCTGATCAGTGATTTAACCCTGGAGTACAACAAAATCCGACAGGGCAACATTACCAGGGAATTGCTTGAGATCGCTGGTGGCCAAGCTGAATGAGGGCAACTATGCTGCAACAGAATGTAAAGTCAGTTTCGAACGGACACACAGGAAAGATTGTGAAGGTTCTCGGCCCAGTCGTCGATATTGAATTTCCAGAAGCACTGCCTGGAATTTACAACGCTGTGACCTGCGAATACAAAGTCAACGGCGAGCCCATTACAGCGACGCTCGAAGTGCAACAGCACCTTGGCGATAGATGGGTCCGAGCAATTTCGATGTCGGGCACCGAAGGCCTCAAGCGCGGATTTCAGGTACAAGATACGGGCAAACCCATCTCTGTGCCCGTGGGCGATGCCGTAATGGGGAGAGTTTTTGACGTAACTGGAAATCCCGTCGATGAGCGCGGGCCCGTGCTTGCCGAAAAATACTATCCCATCCACCGTGCGGCGCCTCCACTCGTGGAGCAATCGACCTCGCCCCAGCTTCTTCCCACGGGAATCAAAGTCATCGATCTGATTTGTCCCTTTCTCAAGGGAGGGAAAGTTGGAGCCTTTGGTGGCGCGGGAGTGGGCAAAACGGTGGTCATTATGGAGCTGATCAACAACATAGCCAAGCTCCATGGAGGAGTGTCGGTGTTCGCTGGCGTCGGCGAGCGTACGCGAGAGGGAAGCGATCTCTATCGGGAGATGTCCGAAGCCGGTGTTGTTCGTCAGGACGATCTCTCCAAGTCAAAAATTGCTCTTGTGTATGGACAAATGAACGAACCTCCAGGTGCCCGCCTTCGCGTTGCCCTGGCAGGACTTGCTATTACCGAATATTTTCGCGATGAGAAGAATCAAGACGTCCTGCTTTTCATCGACAATATCTTTCGATTTTCTCAGGCTGGCTCTGAAGTTTCGGCATTGCTCGGCCGCACGGCGAGTGCAGTGGGTTATCAACCAACACTTGCGGCCGAGATGGGCGCATTACAGGAACGAATTACATCAACCAAGAAAGGTTCCATTACTTCCTTTCAGGCTGTGTATGTGCCGGCCGACGACTTGACCGACCCTGCTCCGGCAACGACGTTCGCACATTTGGATGCGACCATTGTGCTGGAGCGCTCGATTGCAGAATTGGGCATATATCCAGCAGTAGATCCGCTGGCTTCCACATCCCGCTCGCTCGCACCGGACGTTGTGGGCCAGGAACACTATGATGTGGCCCGTGGAGTACAGAAAGTCCTGCAGCGATTCAAAGATCTCCAGGACATCATTGCCATCCTCGGTATGGATGAATTGTCGCCCGAAGATAAATTAACGGTTTTCAGGGCGCGAAAAATCCAGCGTTTCCTTAGTCAACCGTTCAGTGTCGCGCAAGTGTTTACCGGTCGTGAGGGCAAGCAGGTTCCTGTGGCTGACACAGTTCGAGGTTTCAAGGAGATCCTGGACGGCAAGCATGATGATGTGCCGGAAGGGAACTTCTACATGAAGGGACCCATTGAGGAGATCAGGCAATCTTGACCCTGCAATCCTGAGGTCGAGCAACTCTCGCGCGCGCAAAGGTGTCTAGAGCATGTCCGCAACGATCAAATTAGAAATAGCGACCCCGGAGGCTATGGTCTACGCAGACGATGTCGAAATGGTGACCATTCCTGGTGCCGACGGCCAAATGGGAATTCTGCCTGAACACACTCGGTTGATGACTTACCTAGTACCGGGAGAGATGATTATCCGCAAGAGCGGGCACGATGATTTCTTGGCCATTGGCGAAGGATTGGTGGAAATAACCAATTCACGCATTTTAATCGCCACGAATATGGCGATTTCACTGGACCAAATCGATGAATCGGCTGCTGAGGAAGCGCGCCAGCGCGCCGCTGCCCGTCTTCGCGAGAAGCTGTCCTCAGAAGAAGTTGCGTCGGTCAATGCGTCCCTTACGCGTGCGGTGGCGCAATTGCACGTCAAGCGTCGACACCGCTAGATTCAGCAGCTCATCTCCACATCGACGTCGTTCTACGCTCGCCTGTTAATCGTGACAGTTCCGATCTGTAATT
>QIAK01000366.1 GCA_003225515.1 Acidobacteriota bacterium
ATCCGGTACCATTCGATGGCGGTGCGGCAGGCATTACTGCCGCAGTCGAAACTCCAAGGTTGGGCGCGTGGCTATCTGCCAGCCGGACTTGCGGCGGAGCAACTACAGTCGGTTGCACCGCGAGTCGCGGCTTTTCATTTCGCATCACGATAGCCGGAGGCGTGATCTGATGCGCCGCGACTTTCGGCAATTGTCCTTTCGGGGCGGGAAGCGGATCGCGATCACCGCCGCCACCGCCGCCGCTCGCCAGCTTCTTGGAGACCGGCATTGCATATGTTTCGGGGGAGGGCGCAATCAACGTCACGGTCTGCCGTTTCGCAACCTGCTGCACTACCTGGTGGCCAACGAACGCACCGCTTAAGAGCAATCCGATTATCGTGACGTGAATAATGGCAGACCACATCACGCCGTTCGAACGATAGTTGTTGTACTGACCCCATATCGCATCAGGAGCGCGAGAGATCACGCGGACCGGCCTCGCCTGTGGGTAAGCGACGCGCGACCCTACCTGGTAACGACTCCGCGACAAAGTTGGCGATACCACATTGAAGGCAGAATTCTGATGGCTCGACATTGACCACTCCTCAAAAACGTGAAACCAACCCCGACTGAAAACAGTTAAAGGAACGTTTCACCACCCAAACACTCAGCTTGCCGTTACAAGCGACCGGCAAGAAGCAGGACGAGAACAACCACAACGACCAATCCCAATCCTCCGCTTGGGTAATATCCCCAAGAGCGGCTGTAGGGCCAAGTCGGCAATGCGCCCAGCAACAACAAAATCAGCACTACTAAGAGAATCGTGTACATTCAGTCTCCTCCGGGAATCCTTTTTCAATTTACAAAGGGCCCTTGAATTCAAAGTTAGTGAGACGCCGGACTGCTCGCGCCCGGTGTCTCATTTCGGCTCGATTCCTTGCTCTGGACGGAATACTTCCTGACCGCAGACAAAAAGGGCTCGCTATCGGCTGTCGCGCGTACTTTTCCGTTCAGAATGTCAGAAAAAGGGACGAACTTTCCGTACAGCAACCGCGTTTCATCTTTGTCCTGTGTGAGCGCAGATCCACTCAGATCGATGCCGGCGAACAGACCACGTGCGCGGGAATAGGTTAAGACTTCGGCTCTCATCTTTAGATCGGTGTCTGCAGCAGCGTCACGGCCTACGGGACCAGCCGCCGCCGAGGCGTCAGCGCCAAGCTTGAACTTGCTGGACAGAAGATGTTCCATCCCCTGATCGTTCATGACGACCATGACGAGATCGATTGCCTGGCCACCAAGTTGTAAGCCCCAACTGCCGCCCGTAATGGTGATAGGAGCGGGAGCACTCCAGCCTGATTCGGTGCGGCACGTCGCGACGCCCTTCCCATGATTCCCTCCGAAGCCGACGGCAATCTTTACCATTGAAGGAACCACCGCAATGCACTTCGCGTCACGCATAACCTTGTCTGGAATTGCTTTGTCCGGGGTCGCCATGATTTCGTTCAGAACCTTCGCGGACGCATCGATCCGCTTTGCAACATCGGATTCGTCCTTGTCGGCGGACCAACTCACGCCAACGAATATTGAACAAATGGTGAGCACCAGGAGGCATTTGTGCCATACCGTAGCGGTGAGTCTCATTGTGTTTATCCTGTTCCGTGCTCCACTGAGCACCCTGCTGATTGTCCTTGCGACAATCAACGTAATGCCGCAGGTCTCAGGGTTCTATCCAGCGGAAGCAGTAAACAGGGTGAAAACTTTCCTGAGAATCCTATCGGCCACTGGAGGCGGGCTAAATTGAGGCATCTTCCTCGGTCCGTATACAGGTTCCACGGTATGGTGGGTTCCAATTAGGCCAACTAATCTTGAATCTCTACTCGACACAACGCCCCCCAAGCGGGTGCCGGTCCTCTGGGACGGATCGGCACCTGCTCCTTCCTAAACCTAAAAACGGTACAGAAATCAGATTCCTCAAATACAGCCTGTCCGGGATACTTCAAAAGGCGTGGGGTCCTTAGCATTGCTATTGATCGAAAATTAACCCGGAGGCACATCATGCTTTATTGGGCAATAGTGTTCCTGGTGGTGGCTCTGATCGCCGGAGTATTAGGTTTTACGGGGGTAGCAGTAGCTGCTGCTGGAATCTCGAAAATCCTGTTTGTTATCTTCCTGATTCTGTTTGTGGTCTCACTGGTAGCCCATTTGGGATCGGGTCGCAGGTCGCTGGGCTAAGGTGAATGCCTAAGCTGATGAAGACACATAGAGGGCCCCTGAAATGGGGCTCCTTTTTTGTTTCAGTCCGCAGCTGGACTCGATTGAAACCCTGGGGCAGGCGCCGTTCCAGGTCTGTCGGGCGCACACGCGCCGGTGGGAATTATCCCTTTCACGACCGTGCCACCGCTTGACGACTCGACTTCGATTTCCCCGCCGAACTCAGCTAACCGTTCTCGCATTCCAGCCAATCCTATTCCAGACGCCGCACCGCTATTAAACCGAGCCAGAATCTGGCGGGGAATACCCTGTCCATCATCGGCGACGGTCAACGTGACATGACCGTCGCGGCACACGATGCGAACATCTACGGATTGGGCGTTCGCATGACGATATACATTGGTCAGCGATTCCTGCAGCACGCGAAATAGCGCAATCTCAACCTCTCTGGGCAATCGCTCGATCGGTTCCTGTACATTCAGAGAAACATTGACCTGGCTGCGCTTGCCATACTCGTCCAGATACCAACGAGCTGCCGGCAGGAAGCCCAATTCTTCGAGCAAGGGCGGATGCAGGAGATGGGAAATCGTACGCACCTCCTGAATCGCATAATCGGTCAGTGCGACTGTTTCACGCAGCATGGCGGCCGCGTCAATCCGCGCGCCACTCTCAAGTTGATTGAGGTTGATCTTTAACCCGGCAAGATACTGCCCCACACTGTCATGGAGTTCTCGCGCGATGCGCCGGCGCTCCAGGTCTTGCAATTCGAGGATCCGCCCGCTCATAACACGATAAGATTCGGCATTCGCGCGCGATCTCTTCTCCGTGTCTTTCGTCCGAGCGACCTCCGATACGAGAAGCCGGAAATTATAGGCGAACAGTAAAATGACGATGCCGAACGCCAGAATGAGCATGAGGACATTCCGCTTGAACAAATAGTCCCAGGCATTCAGTCGTTGTTCCAGCAACGACTCCTCTTCGTCCTGCATGCTGCTCACGAGAGAAGCAATTTGCTTCTCACGCTCGCCAATTTTTTGCTGCCGTCTTCGCTCACTCGGTAAGAGCTGTGCCCCTGGGCCCCGGGAATTCGCAGGTGTGTGAAACAGGCCATCGCTGTCCTTAAGTAGCTGCGCCAGTTCTTCGAGCCGCTGTTGCTGAGATCGATTATCTATGGTCAACTTCCGAAGTTCGTCGAGGTATCGATGCGCCAGGTCTGGCTGGCTCGCGGTGAGGGGCATCTTGCCATTTCGTCCCATCAGGAGATTGTTGGTTTCGTCACTTTCCGCACGCACAACTGCCAGTTGAAGGTCGTTAAGTTGCGATCTCACCTGATACGTGTGAATAACCGAGTCTCGGTTGAGCATGATTCCGCGCTCCGTGAAGAACGCCACGGCTCCAAGAGCAATAAGAGTGAAGAAGACCAGTGCCAAAGAAATGAAACGGATGGTGGTGGATCGCAAGCCCCTCGCGGCTTTTGGCCTCGGATTTGAATCTTTAGTCATGCTCATTGTCCGCTATGCGACGACCAATCTCTTCGCAGCATCCTCAACGGAAGCAGGTTCAAGAGCACCTCAGTAAAGACCAGCTTCAGCGGGAATTCGAAGAAGCTGGTCCTGTTTTGAACGACCCTATCTGGCCCTGACGACATTACTTTGTTGAAGTGGCCTTCTGATGCTTGATCTCGAGTTCGTTCACCACCTGCTTGACATTGGGCACTTGTTCAGCCAGCTTCTCCACGGAAGCGCGCTGGGTTGGAGTAGGAACGTCACCTTTTAACGTGACCACACCATTATTCACGTCATATCTCACGTCGTTCTTGAGCCTGTGTTGAATCAGCATGGCGTCGAGATTTTTGTCGATGCCGGAATCGAGATCGGAGTCGATTTTCCTTGCTGTACTTCCTTCACCCCGGGGCCGCACACCGATTTCGTTTGAAACCACCTGAGCGCGCGCGATGGACTTTGCAATCGACTCGGCACGAGATCCTGACTCACCCTAACGTCATTCAATCCAGCCTGGTCCAGCGAGTGTCGGATGTCTCCGGTGACATCGGGTCCTTTGGACCGATCTGAGCAAGCCACGGTCAATGCAATCGCGAGAGCGATCGATACGATGGAAATATGTTTTAGTGATTTCATAGTTTTCCTTCTCCTAGTCGGGCCTTTGAAAGTTCAAGGCTCGGCGTTTCGTTGCAGAATTCGACTAATGCGTCCTGAGCATAACTGTGCCTGTGGTTGCTTCAGGTAAATATCGAATGGACTTTGTAGAGCTGCTAAGAATTCACGGTAACGCGGTAGAAAAAATGGGCAGGGAAATAACGTGGCGGCCAAGGACGGCTTCCAAGTCGGTCAAACTGCAAAGGCCCGCCTCGGGCCGCCGTGTGCAGTCACTCCATCAATTGGACATGGCCACCAACAATCCTTGCATGCTAAGTGGTTGGGATTTAGTGAGGAATCGGTAAAACTCTGTACATTGACCACTCAGATTGCTGACGAAGCAACTTGGCTTAAAAACTTACGTTGCTTTGAAGAATATTCGAACAGCCGCTAGAGCTGAAAGTGATCAGACGCTCCGCTCAGCCTTGATTCCCCAATAAGATTGGTCCCCGCCTGCTCGCCTTTCCTGCGCATCCAAAGACGGTGACATTAGGTATCCAACTCGTTTGGCTCGTGGTGTTGGGTATGCCGGTCGCATGCGTAGCCTGGACCGTTACACATGAAGAGGTGTTTCGCGAACCACGCCAATACTGCCAGAGAGAATGCATGCAGGCGCGATCGTTCGTCCGGCGCAAATTCTTTTACTTATTCACTTGCGAATACTGTTTTAGCCATTATGTGGCGGCGGCGGTTCTGCTCATCGCGCACTATAAATTGCTCTACTCGGACTGGCGAGGATATTTCGTGGCGTTTTTTGCCCTTGTCTGGATAGCCAACCAGTACATGAGCATCTATAACCGCTTGCGGCTTGACATTAAGCATGAACAGGTTGAGATCAAGGCGGATGAGCAAAAAGTTGACACTCGCAAGGCTGCATAGAAAACCTGCGAAAACAAATAGTCACACAGTTTGAGGAACACGGAGCGGGTCAGGCCTGCGGGACGGAATGATGACCTCAACAATGGTGCCAGGATTGGCATTGGATAGTCGCAGGCTGCCGCCGAGTTCATTGACGCGCTGCCTCATTCCTCCAATTCCTACCCCAACGCTATCCGGCCGCAATTGAATGACCTGCTCCTCGATTCCTTTACCGTCATCCTTCACTGTGACCGCAACGTGGCCATCAGCTTCGATCAGACTTACAGATCCATTGTGCGCCCCGGAGTGCCGGAACATGTTGGTCAGGGCTTCCTGAATAATGCGAAAGATTGCGGTCTCCAGTTCGGGGCGCAAGCGGGCGAGATCGGGGGGCTCGACCTCCAAACGAATCTCAATACCACTTCGGTCCGAAAGGCCCTCCAAGTACCATCGCAGTGCAGAGACCAGGCCAACCTCGTCCAGTAGAGGAGGATGCAAAAGATGGGAAATCGTGCGGACTTGTTTAATGGCGCGGTCCACCATCTCACTCGCATCCGCCGAAGCCTGCCGCATGGAGGGCGAAGAATCCCTGGAAAGGATTCCGTCCATAATCATTTTGGCAGCGGCAAGTTCTTGTCCCAAACCGTCGTGAATTTCCCGCGCGATCCGGCGCCTCTCCTCGTCCTGCATTGTCAGCAAGCGGCTGGATAAACGCCGGAGCTCCGACGTCCTCACATCTACCATCCGCTCTAACTGAATGGCGTTGTCACGGATCGATTGTTCCAGCAGTTTACTATCATGAATATCCGAACAGGTGCCATACCACTTGAGAATGCGTCCTTCTGTATCAAGGAGTGGAACCGCTCGAGCCCGGAACCAACGGAATTGTCCGTCCGCACCGCGCAGACGGTATTCCGATTCATAGGTTTCGCCGGACTGCACGCATCGCATCCAGTGCGACAAACTTCGTTCCTTGTCTTCGGGATGCAAATATTCCAGCCAGCCAAATCCCACCGCGGATCCCTTGCCCGCGCCCGTATATTCATAAAACCGGTCGCTGATGTAGTCCCTAGCGCCATCCTGTTGTCTGCTAAAAATAATGTCGGGGGCGGTCTGCACGATCGCATCTAATTGCTGGTTTTTCTGTGCAAGGTCGTTGTTGAGTTCTTCTAATGCGATCGCCTTTTGTTCCAGTTCCAGAGTTCGCTCTGCGACGCGTTTTTCTAGCTCGTTGTTTAGCCGCTCCAGCTGCAGCTTGTTGCGATGCAATTCGGTGAAGACCCGCACCTTCGCCCGTAAGACCTCAGGAACAATCGGGACGGACAGATAATCCACGGCGCCGTGCCGATATCCCTTAAGGCGATCGAGGTCCGTCAGATGCACGGCAGAAACGAAAATGATTGCAGTCTTTTGAAAGCGCGGATGCTGGCGGATGATTTCTGCGAGTTCGAAGCCATCGATCTCGGGCATACTGACGTCCATCAGCACGACGGCGACGTCCAGGCGGAGCAATTTTTCGAGAGCATCCTTGGCAGATGTTGCCTTGATCAGGTTCTCTTCCAAGTCGCCGAGAATGGCGTCATAGCTGAGCAGTTTGCCCGGCTGATCGTCGACCATGAGAATGTTTACTTTTTCGCGGTCACTCATCATGCCTCAATCGTCCGCCATGGATGCGGCTGCGCTCAACGAATCAATTCAGTCGAACCTGATCATTATCGATGCAGCCACATGCGCAACGCAGAGAGTAGCTGCTCGGTGTTGACCGGCTTGGCCAAATACTCTGAGGCGCCGGCTTCCAGACACTTCTCGCGATCGCCTTTCATTGCTTTAGCGGTCAAAGCAATGATCGGCAATCTGCGGAAAGAAGAATTCTGACGAATCACCTGCATGGTCGCATATCCGTCCATCTCCGGCATCATGATATCCATGAGCACAATCGCAACATCAGGAGTTGACTCCAAAATGGAGATTGCCTCTCGTCCCGTTCCTGCGGTCAGAACCGCCATTCCGCGACGCTCCAGAACGCTGCTGAGAGCGAAAATGTTGCGCATGTCGTCGTCGACGACTAGAACTTTCTTGCCCACCAAAGCCTCATCGGAGCGATGCAGCCGATCCAGCATGGTTTGCTTTTCCTGCGGAAGGTCCGCTACCACTCGATGGAGGAAGAGAGCGGTCTCGTCGAGCAGTCGTTCCGGTGATTCCACGCCTTTCACAACCACACTGCGAGCCAGCGTATGCAAGCGTGCGTCTTCCTCCGGCGATAACTCTTTTCCGGTAAAGACGACGACCGGCAGATCACCGACTTCGGGAATGTCGCGCATCCGCTCCAGGATGTCGAAACCGGTCATGTCGGGCAAGCGCAAGTCGAGCACGACGCAGTCGAACGACTCCTTGACTACCCTGTCCAACGCCTCCGCTCCGGTGGAAACAACCGCGACATCTATATCGTCGTGACCCAACAACTCCCGCACACTCATCTGCTCGGCTGGATTGTCCTCGACAATCAACAATTTCTTACGCCGAGGAGCGGTATATTCTTTGATTCGCGACAACGCCATGTCCAGATCTTCAGGGCTTGAGGGCTTCGTCACGAAAGCAAATGCGCCGCGAGCCAGGCCGTGATGCCGGTCTTCGTCCAACGTCAACATCTGTACAGGAATATGCCGGGTGGTGGGATCCTGCTTGAGATGGTTGAGTACTGTCCAACCCAGCATATCCGGCAAGAAAACATCCAACGATACTGCCGAAGGGTGGAACTCGCGAGCCAGCGCCAGCGCTTCAGCGCCTCGCAAAGCCACGAGAACTTTGAACCCTTTATCCCGCGACAAGTCACAGAGCACGCGGGCATAATGCGGATCGTCTTCCACGATCAGCAGCACAGCATCGTCAGGCTGCAGATTCTCGCGATCATCCACGATCTTTTCGACTGGAAGTTCCGAAACGACGATGTCCGTGAGCTGCAGCGGCATTGCAGTAGACGATGTCCTCCACTCTGACAAGGTCAGCTTCGATGCCGATGGCCCGACGTACATGAGCGGCAGATAAAGCGTAAAGGTGCTTCCCTCG
>QIAK01000367.1 GCA_003225515.1 Acidobacteriota bacterium
ACAACGCTGCGTTCCATAACATTTTGCAGCTCGCGCACATTTCCCGGCCATGAATACCGCGAGAGGGCGCTCAGGAATCCTGGAGTCAGCATACGCGCCGCCTTGCTATGAGCCTTGGCAAAGGTGCGCAGGAAGTGTTCCGCCAACAGCGGAATATCCTCTTTCCGCTCGTTCAATGACGGCATCTGAATCTTTATCACCGAAATGCGGAAATACAAGTCCTGCCGGAAGGAGCCCTCTTCCACCATCTTTTCCAGATTTCGGTTGGTGGCACAGACTACGCGAACATCCAACGGCCGTGGAACATTCGAGCCGAGTCGCTCCACCGTGCGCTCCTGCAGCGCCCGCAACAGCTTAGCCTGCAACGGAAGAGCCAAATCGCCAATTTCGTCGATAAAGATGGTGCCGCCGTTAGCTTCCTCGAAGCGTCCGCGGCGAGCCTGACCCGCTCCCGTAAACGCGCCCTTTTCATGGCCGAAGAGTTCACATACCGAGAAGGCAACAAAGGGTTTAGCTGCTCTTGGACTCATCCGATGAATGGCCTGAGCAACTAAGCCTTTTCCCGTCCCACTTTCTCCGGTAATCAGCACCGTGGTGAATACTGCAGCGACCTTGCGGGTCACATCGCAGACCCGTTCCATCGGCTTGCTATTGCCCAGCAATCCCTGGACCCGGCTGGTGCCCAGAAGCCTGCGCGCCTCCATCAGTTCGCGGGCCATGGCTCCCCGGCGGCTAGCGCGGTCCAGCGCAAAGCGCAGTTGCTGCACATCGAGAGGCTGGCTAAGGGTGTCAAACGCGCCTTCCTTGAATGCCTTCAGAAACTTCTCGCGACTCGCCACCCAACTATAAGCGATCACTGGCAGAGGCAGATCGCGATTGGCTGCGGCCTGCAATAGGCGGGAGCTCTCCTCAGGCTCTGGCATATCGAGATTCATCAAGATCGCATCGATGGCGACGGTGTCGAACGCCGAAATCGCTGAGGTGACGGAGGGCTCCTGAAGGAGCAGATAATCCTGCCCGAGAAGAGGTTGTAGTACCCGGCCAAAGGCCTCCTCGGGATCGACGAGAAGTACTTTTTTTTGCTCTGAGTTGATGTTAGACAAAGTGTACGTCCTTCCTTTTTCAGCCCCGAATCGTCTGGCCTTCTACGAGCCAGTTTTTTCCGAATCGGGGAACGCCAACTTGAATGGGACTCCCAAGGGTTCTACTAAGGGTGTACAAATGGATACATCGGACCTTCTTAGTGTCGCCTTAAAGATACTCGCTCGTAAATGGCACTACTGTGAAGGGTTTACGCCCGAAAGTGGGGCGGCACCTGCCCGAAGTGTGTATTCGCCCTAAACCGCACTAACCACATGTTTCCTGGCGGCGGGATCAGTGTAAGCCCAAAAGCGGAATCTTGGCAGCGAAATTGCTTAAAATCCGGGGGGATGGTGTCTGTGCACACAGGTAATGGCGTCGAAATCGCTTCTATTCAGTCGATTGACACTGTAGAGGAAGCACCGCTGGCCCAAACCAGTGAGGCCGACGAGCGGCGATCCGTAACAACTCGTAGGGACTGGCGGGGACGATTCCAATCCAGCGTGTCTTTTCTGGTAGTACTCACATTCGTCTTTCTCTCCCTGGTATTTATTCTTGCGCACGGCAAAGTCGCAGATCCTGATATCTGGTGGCACTTGCATAATGCTGACTATCTGGTTCATCAGCATCATCTTCCCAGCACCGACATGTATTCCTTCACGGTTGCTGGCTATCCTTGGATGAATCATGAATGGCTGGCTGAACTTCCCTACTATTTCGGATGGCGGGCGCTCGGCCTCAGCGGACTTGATGCGGTTGCGGTTGGCGTGCTGACGCTGATCTTCCTGGGAGTGTTGTATCTCTCGTATCGCGAATGCGGGAACTACAAAGCTGCGATACTGGCTTCGTCATACACCGTCTTCCTCGGCAGGGTTTCTTTCGGCCCGCGGACAATTCTGTTTGGCTATGCCTGCCTCGTGGTTCTGTTGATCGTTCTTCAACGCTTGCGCCAGAAGGGACACGCGCCCCTGTGGCTGATTCCGCCCCTATTTTGCCTTTGGGTCAACACTCACGGATCCTGGTTCATCGGCATGATCATCTTTTCGATGATTGTGGCGGGGGGAATGGTCCATCTGAAGTGGGGAATGGTCGACAATGAACCCTGGTCCATTTCGCAGCGGAAAACGTTGCTACTCTCGTGGGGCGCGAGTGTAGCGGCATTGTTTGTGAATCCTTTTGGCTGGCGTCTCGTGTTTTATCCGCTCGACCTTGCCTTTCGTCAGAAGCTCAATTCCGAACACATCGAGGAGTGGGTATCAGTGAACTTTCACGATGCTCGGGGAAAGTTCGTCATAGTTCTCCTCATCATCCTCCTGGTCAGTTCCCTGCTGCGCCCGCGCCGGTGGACGTTGCCAGAAGTGGCGGTGACTCTGTTCGCGCTTTACAGCGGCCTGACCTACGTTCGCTTTCTGTTTCTGCTAGGTATCATCGTTGCGCCGGTGCTCGCGAAAATCCTGGACTTCGTGCCCCCCTACCGCCGCGAACTCGATACTCCCGTAATTAATACTTTCGCCATACTTCTGATGATTGCGGGCATAGCATATTTTTGGCCGCGGGAATCTCGACTGCAACGTTCGGTGGACGATCAATATCCGGTCCAAGCTATCTCCTATCTGCAAGCGCATCCTCCGAGCGGGCCGATCGTGAACTACTATTTGTGGGGCGGATATTTGAACTGGAAAGATCCCAGTTTGAAAGTATTCGTTGACGGCCGAGCCGACATTTTCGAATACAACGGCGTATTCAAGGATTACCTATCGCTGCTGATGATCGAGGACCCGGACGCGATACTGGACAAGTACAAAGCCAGTTATGTATTGTTGCCGGTCCACGAACCGTTCACCCGCTTCATGGAACACAATGGAAAGTGGAAAACGGTTTATCACGATCAACTCAGCATTCTGTTTGAAAGAATCGCGAACGATTCCCGAGGCGAACAGGCCGCCGCCAGGTAGGATCTATGGCGCTCCGCCGAAAATACGATATCGTTATCATCGTCATCCTTGTGTTGGCCGCCCTCTCCTATGCAAGTTTTAGTTCCGAATTCCGTTTACAGGAGAAGATGCCTGCCGAGTTCTTCGATGGGTCGCATCTTCCGCTGGCCAAGCGGGATGCGGAGGAAAAGATCGCAAAGGCCTATTGGGAGGCTGCTGTCAAACAAGTGCAGTGGAAATACGGCTACGCCTCACGTCTTCCCGAGGATCCGCCCCCCGAATTCGGAGTATTGTCGAGCGAGCTGGGGACGGTGGCAAAAGACGAGGCCGTGCGACGCCATTACTGGCTGCAACTGCGCGCCACATGGCATGTTTCGAGCGCATGGAAAACCGAATACGTGTGGAGCAGCGCTTCATTCCGGCAGTCGCTGCGCTCGGCAAGCGATTCGTGGGGGCAGATGACACGAAATATATTTGGTCAATGATGGATGCCTTCGCCAAAGATGTGAGACTCTCCCCCGAGTCGGCGCGTCCTTAACTTTCTTGATTTGAGTTTGCTTTCATGTTTGCTCACATTGGGCCTGAGGCTCTGCTCCTGTCGCTTGCGTTGCTGTTGGCTCTAGTATGCCCGCAGCTCGGAGCATCCTGGTTTTTGAGAGTGGAACAAGCGCTGGCGGCTGTGGCCCGACGCCGCAGCCTCAGCGTCCTGCTTTGCGGTATTTCTGCTTTGGTAATGCGTGCCGCCGTCCTGCCCTGGTTGCCAGTCCCGAAGCCTTTCATCAATGACGAATTCAGTTTCCTTCTGGCTGGCGACACCTTCGCACACGGTCGCCTGACGAATCCGCCGCACCCGATGTGGACGCATCTGGAAACCTTCCATGTAATTTTCCATCCGACTTATGCCTCGATGTATCCACCGTTGCAGGGCTTGGCACTTGCATTTGGACAGGTAGTTTTCGGTCATCCTTTTTGGGGCGTTTGGCTCAGCACAGGCCTGATGTGCGCGGCCCTGTGCTGGATGCTGCAAGCCTGGCTTCCGCCCTCCTGGGCCCTGCTCGGCGGCATGCTGCCGGTACTGCGCTTTGGCGTTTTTAGTTATTGGGACAACGCTTATTGGGGAGGAGCGCTGGCAGCGACCGGCGGAGCGCTGGTGCTCGGAGCCTTGCCGCGCATCATGCGTCGTCAGCGCGTCCGCGACGCAATTCTGATGGCGCTCGGCGTTGTCATGCTGGCCAACACTCGCCCTTACGAAGGCTGCGTGCTCAGCCTGGTTGCGGCGGCAAGACTGTTGTGGTGGGTCGTACAAACGAAACCCGCGGCAAACCGGATACCATCAAGGCTGCTCGTTCAATGCGTCGTGCTTCCTATGATGTTGGTGCTCGGGATGGCCGGGGCAGCAATGAGTTATTACTTCTGGCGCGTCACCGGCAATCCCTTCACGATGCCGCAACAGGTGAATCGCGAGACCTATGCAGTGGCACGTTATTTTTATTGGCAGCCGGCATATCCAGAGCCAGT
>QIAK01000368.1 GCA_003225515.1 Acidobacteriota bacterium
CGCGCGCGTCTACGGCCTTGACAAAGTCATGGCGGGCGAGTTGTTGTCTTTCCCCCATGGCGTGGCCGGCATCGCCATGAACCTGGAAGAAGATCAGGTGGGCGTGGTGCTGCTTGGCGAGTACACAGAAATCAAGGAAGGCGACGAGGTCAAGCGAACCGGGCGCATCATGAGCGTGCCCGTGGGCGACGCATTGATCGGCCGCGTGGTGAACTCGCTCGGCGAACCCATTGACGATAAGGGGCCTATCAGCAGCGATAAGTTCATTGCGCTCGAACGCCTTGCTCCCGGCGTCATTGACCGGCAACCGGTGCGTGAGCCGATGGCAACTGGACTGAAGGCCATTGACAGTATGATTCCCGTCGGACGCGGCCAGCGCGAACTCATCATCGGCGACCGCCAGACCGGGAAGACCGCGGTTGCGCTCGACACCATCATCAACAGCAAGGGGAACGACCTCATTTGTATTTACAACGCGATCGGGCAGAAGCGCTCGTCCATCGCGCAGGTGGTAAAGATTCTCGAAGACGCCGGCGCGATGGAGTACACCATCGTGGTCGCAGCATCCGCCTCAGAACCGGCGCCGATGCAGTACATCTCGCCTTACGCGGCGACGGCGATGGGCGAGTACTTCCGCGATAGCAAGCGGCATGCGCTGGTCATCTATGACGATCTTTCCAAGCACGCGGCATCGTACCGCGAGATTTCACTGTTATTGCGGAGGCCGCCCGGACGCGAAGCTTATCCGGGAGATGTTTTTTATCTTCACTCGCGCTTGCTGGAACGGTCGGCGAAATTGAGCGACAAAAATGGTGGTGGGTCGCTGACGGCGCTCCCCATCATCGAAACGCAGGCGGGCGACGTGTCGGCCTACATTCCAACCAACGTGATTTCGATCACCGACGGCCAGATTTATCTGGAAACCGATTTGTTCAATCAAGGCGTGCGACCCGCGGTGAACGTCGGCCTGTCGGTGAGCCGCGTCGGCGGCAGCGCTCAGATCAAGGCCATGCGGCAGGTGGCGGGCACGTTGAAGCTCGAGTTGGCACAATATCGCGAACTGGCGGCTTTTGCCGCGTTCGGCAGCGACCTCGACAAGGCAACGCAAGCGCAGTTGAATCGGGGACAACGCCTGGTTGAACTGCTGAAACAGAACCAGTTCTCGCCACTGCCGTTCGCCAAGCAGATTCTTATCATTATGGCCGGCACCGGGGGATTCCTGGACGACATGCCGGTATCGCAAGTGCGCGAGTTTGAAGGCGAGCTTTACAAATACGTGGATTCAACCAATCCCGGCCTGCTTCGTACGGTCATGGAGAAGAAGACTCTCGATGATGCATTGAAAGGCCAATTGCAGGCCGTGATCAAAGAAGCGAAGCAGCAATTTGTGTCGGCCAGGCAAGCGGTAGCGAAGTAGCGAGGGCTGTGGTCGCGGAGATCCTTCGCTGCGCCTGAATAACGGCTATGACAATGATTTTACCGAATGACAAGATTTTGATTTTGGCTGACGACGGACGACCAACGACCAACGACTGATCTCCAACGAGTGATGGCTAACATTCTCGACATTCGACGGCGCATTCGCAGCGTGATCAACACGCGGCAGATCACCAAGGCCATGAAAGTGGTCTCGGCGGCGAAGTTACGGCGCGCGCAGGAGCGCGCTCTGGCGGCGCGTCCTTATGCGCAGATGCTGACGAATGTTTTGAAGTCGCTGGTCGCGCGTACCGAGATCTACGATCCCGAGACCGGCGAACCCAAGCATCCTCTGCTGGCACAACGTGAAGAAAAAAATATTCTGCTGATCATTGTCACCGGAGACAAAGGGCTGGCGGGCGCTTTTAATGCAAACATTACGAAAGCGGCTTCGCGCTTCCTGGAATCGAAGACCGGCAAAAACATTGATATAGAAGCCGTCGGCCGCAAGGGGCGCGACTTCCTGCGGAGGCGATATCCCTCGGCCAAAGTGCAGACGCGAAGTCTGGCGGAGCTAACGGAATCGATTGATACCGAGTCAGCCGCCGAACAACGCGCCGGAGCCATACAGATCACCGGCGAACATATCGGAGTCCTGGGGAAAGTTGAATTCGCCCAGGCGTCGGCGCTGGCCGAAAACGTGATCGCGCGCTACAAGCGCGAAGAACTTGACGCCGTCTATGTAGCCTTCAATGAATTCAAGTCAGTAATCGCGCAAAGACTTATCGTGGAACAGATTCTTCCTATCGAGCAGATCGGCGAGCAGACGGTGCGCCTGGCCGAGGAGATGACCGAGGAAGAAAGGAAGAGGGCGAAAGAGGCGGCCGTAACCGCGGGCGTAGGCATGCGCGGGGCCGATCACGGCGAGCAGGAAGCGTCGCAGTTTGGAACCTCGCAGGTCGACTACATTTACGAGCAGCCGCCGGAGGAGTTGTTCCGCGCGCTCTTACCCAAGTACGTCAGCATTCAATTTTTTCGTGCGTTGCTGGAGTCGGTTGCGGCCGAGCACGCCGCCCGCATGACTGCAATGGATTCGGCCACAAACAATGCCACTGACATGATTGATTCCCTGACGCTGGTCATGAATCGCGCGCGGCAGGCGAAGATCACGAAAGAGATCATCGAAATTGTCAGCGGCGCGGCAGCAATGTGAAGAAATTCGCTGTTGGCTTTTGGCTCTTAGCTCTTCGCTAAAAGCCAAAAGGCCAAGAGCCAAGAGCTTGAGGTTTTATGCCAGAAAATGTAGGACATGTAATTCAAATCGCGGGACCGGCGGTGGACGTGCAGTTTCCCGAGGGGAAGCTGCCGCCTATCTATGAAGCCGTAAAAGTGGTGAGCGACGGCTTCAACGTGCCCAGCCCGATCAGCGTGATTCTTGAGGTGCAGCAGCACCTGGGCGAAGGGCGCGTGCGTTGCGTCGCCATGCAAGCCACTGAGGGCATGGTGCGCGGCATGAAGGCCATTGATCAGGGCGGCCCGATCTCAGTGCCCGTGGGCCGCGGAACGCTCGGCCGCGTGATGAACGTGATCGGCGAACCAGTGGATCAGCTTGGCCCCATCGAGTTCAAAGAGAGAATGCCGATTCACCGTCTGGCCCCGGCGTTTGACGAACAAGCCACGAGCGCGGAGATGTTCGAGACCGGCGTGAAGGTCGTCGACCTCATCCAGCCGTTCTTGAAAGGCGGCAAGATCGGATTGTTCGGTGGCGCGGGCGTGGGCAAGACCGTGGTCATCATGGAATTGATCAACAACGTCGCCAAGAATCACGGCGGTTTTTCCGTGTTTGCCGGCGTTGGTGAACGTACTCGTGAAGGCAACGACTTGTGGCTGGAAATGAGCGAGTCGGGCGTGATCAAGCCGGGTAAGCCGGCGGAGTCGAAGGCGGCACTGATTTATGGCCAGATGACGGAGCCTCCAGGTGCGCGTCTGCGTGTGGCGCTGACCGGTCTGACGGTCGCGGAATATTTCCGCGACGCCGAGGGAGCCGACACGTTGCTCTTCATCGACAATATTTTCCGTTTCACGCAGGCTGGATCGGAAGTGTCCGCATTGCTGGGCCGCATGCCAAGCGCGGTAGGCTACCAGCCCAACCTGGCGACCGAAATGGGCGAACTGCAGGAGCGCATCACATCGACGAAGAAAGGATCCGTCACGTCGGTGCAGGCAATTTACGTACCTGCCGACGATTTGACCGATCCCGCGCCGGCGACCACATTCGCTCACCTCGACGCCACCACGGTGCTATCGCGCGCATTGACGGAGATTGGAATTTATCCCGCCGTCGATCCTTTGGCATCAACGTCGCGCATTCTCGATCCGCGTATTGTTGGCCAGGAGCACTATGACGTCGCACAGACTGTGAAGAGGACTCTGCAGACCTATAAAGACCTGCAGGACATCATCGCGATTCTCGGTATCGACGAGCTGACCGAAGATCAGAAAGTGACAGTCGCGCGCGCCCGCAAAATTCAACGCTTCCTCTCGCAACCGTTTCACGTGGCCGAACAATTCACGGGCGCGGCCGGACGTTATGTGAAGATTGCCGACACGGTGAAGGGCTTCAAGGCAATCGTGGAAGGCAAGTACGACGACATCCCAGAGCAGGCGTTTTACATGAAAGGCCCAATCGAGGAAGTGCTGGAAGCGGCAGAGAAGATGAAGCAGGCA
>QIAK01000369.1 GCA_003225515.1 Acidobacteriota bacterium
TCCGAAAGCGAGAATCGGTGTACATTCGCTCTCGACCTCCGGACACGACTCCCTCAGAATTCGAAGTTCTTTCCAAGCCTCAGCGTACAATCCCGCAAAGTCATCGTCGAAATTCAACTTCACAGCAAGCCTTCCATCTCTTTCTCGTCGATCACGGCCACTCCCAGTTCTTTTGCCTTATCCAGCTTCGATCCGGCATCGGCGCCCGCGACGACGTAATCCGTCTTCTTGCTAACCGAACCGGCTACCTTTCCTCCGGCATCTTCGATCATCTTCTTGGCTTCGTCGCGCGTGTATTTCGCCAGCGTGCCGGTTAGAACGAAAGTTTTGCCCGCGAGCTTCGTTCCTCGTTCTTTCTTCTTTCCCTTCAACGTGAGCCCTGACTCGCGCAAACGCTCGACCAGCTTGCGATTCGCGGGGATGCTGAAGAACTCCACGATGCTCTCGGCGATGCGCGGGCCGACTTCGTTGACATTCTGCAATTCTTCGACGCTGGCATTCTCCAGCGCATCCATCGATCCGAAGTGCTCGGCCAGAAATTGCGCGGTGCGCTCGCCAACCATGCGGATGCCTAGACCGTAGATGACTCGCTCGAACGGAAGAGTCTTCGAGTTTTCGATTTCGTCGAGAATATTTTGCGCCGATTTGTCGGCGAAACGCTGCAGGCTGAGCAAGTCCTTTTTGGTGAGGCTGTAAATGTCAGCCACATTCTTCACCAGGCCGCGCTCAATGAGTTGATTGACGAGCGATTCTCCCATGCCGTCGATATTCATCACGCCGCGCGAAGCGAAGTGCAGGATTGTGCCCAGAAGTTTCGCCGGACAGTTCGCGTTGACGCAGCGGTAGTCGACTTCACCTTCGGTGCGGACGACTTTCGTGCCGCACACCGGACATTTCTCCGGCATCTCGAATTCCCGTGTTCCGCGTGGATGATCTTTATCGTCGATCACCTTTGCGACTTTGGGAATCACGTCTCCGCCGCGCTCCACCTGCACCCAGTCGCCAATCTTCACGCCCAGGCGTTCGATCTCGTCCATGTTATGCAGGGTGGCGTTTCTCACCGTGGTGCCGCCGATCGAGACCGGCGCCAGCATCGCAACCGGCGTCAGTTTTCCGGTGCGCCCCACCTGCACGCGAATATCTTCCAGCCTGGTAATGCCGACGCGCGCCGTGTATTTATAGGCAATTGCCCAGCGCGGAGCTTTGCCGGTGAACCCAAGTTCGTCCTGCAGTGCGGTGCGGTCGACTTTGACCACGATGCCATCGATTTCGTAGGGAAGCGAATCGCGCCTTTCCTCCCAGTGCTGAATGAACGCCCAAACTTCGTCCATGGAGCGAACGAGCTTATGGTTCGAATTCACTTTGAATCCGGCAGATGTGAGGGCGTCAAGCGTTTTCGAATGGCGGTCGAAATACGTGCGGCCGTTTACCAGCAAAATGTAAGGGAAGTAGTCCATCCGGCGCTCGGCCGTGATGTTGGCGTCGAGCTGGCGAACTGTGCCAGCGGTGAAATTCCGCGGATTGGCGAATGTTGAGAGGCCCTGACGTTCGCGTTCTTCGTTGATCTTCTTAAAAGACGCAGTCGGCATGAGTAATTCGCCGCGGACCTCGAAATTGGGCGGGAGGCCCGCCTTCTTGAGTCGATCGAGCGGAATCGATAATGGAATCGAGCGCACGGTGCGTACGTTGAGCGTGACATCTTCGCCGACGGACCCGTCGCCGCGAGTGATGCCGCGTGCCAGTTTGCCATCTTCGTACACAAGTGCCAACGACATACCGTCGAGCTTCAGTTCGCAGACGTAGTCCACGTCTTGGCGACCGGTGAGTTCGTGCACGCGCCGTTCCCATCCGCGCAACTCTTCCTCGTTGTAGGTATTGTCAAGCGACAGCATGGGAGTGGAATGCCGGAATTTGACGAATCCCTCGCGCGGCTTGCCGCCTACGCGCTGCGTAGGAGAATCCGGAGTGATGAGCGATGGCTGCTCAGTCTCCAGATCTTTTAGTGTTTGCATCAGCTTGTCGAATTCCAGGTCGCTGATTTCAGGAGTGTCGAGAACATAATAGAGGTGCTCGTGCTGACGAATCTTTTCGCGCAGAGCCTCTAGTTTTTTTTCGACGTCTTTCGGGGCAGGCATTGCAGGAAAGATTATATGCAAAACGGTGTGGTGGGATCGGCTTCAAAGGGGGAGCGATGCCGGGTTCAAACCATCAGTCATTTTGCAGGAGATCCTTCTCTCCGCCTGAAGAACGGCTCCGGTCAGGATGACGCAGCAGAGGTGGAAGTGGCAGCAACTACTGGAAATGCACTGCGCTGCTATGCACCTATTTTGCCGCCGTCACGCCAGGGATCGGTACTCTGACGAAGCGTGGTTTGTAGTCATTCGCACAGACGAGATCCGTTGATGTATTGGCGTTCACGTTGTACGACATCAGGATTCCATCCGCATCAGTAAATTCGGTATGCGCTTTGGCATTGTAGGCGACGAGCGTGCCTACCTTGCATCCGTTCGCTCCCGCTTCCGGTGCGGTGTAAACCGATGTCTTGTGCGACCACGGTCCCTGGGGCGAACAGGAGTACCACGTTGTGAGCGCATCCCACAGCGGGTAGCCAGGATGCTGCGGATCCATTCCGGCCATCAAATAGAACGTGCCCCCGTTGTAGCTCATCTGGTCCACGGAATACTCCGGCGTCACGGCAGCCACTCCGGTCATGGCCGTGGCATTCGCCTCTCCCGCCAGCCATTTCTTTTGGGTCGCGTTCCAGAACTGCCACTTGCTCGCATTGGTCAAATTGTTAATGGAGTGGGTCCGCGCGAGATAAGGTGTCTTGGTATTGGTTCCGGGATCTTTCAGACCGTAGATATAGAAATATGCTCCGACCGGCAAAATCTTTGTACCCCAAGTCTTGCTGGTGTCGAGGCCGGTTACGGGCGTGATGGAAACGATCGAGAGACTGGGCCACGAAAGCGTTGCCACGGACTGCCCGACCAACTGGAAGAAACCGGTCCATTCCGTCAGCATGATCTTGATTTGATACGTGCCCGTGGTTGGCTGAGTGACAATTCCGTCTCCCTGCCAGAACCAGTCGTTCTTGTTTGTCGGCGCGAAGTACGACGTCGTCTTCGGGTAGCCGACAGTCGTCCACGATCCGGTGGCTTGGTCCAGAATTGTCAGCGAGTTGTGCGCCTGGAAAAGATAGCCGCTGCGCAACCGAGTCGTAGGATCGACGGTACCGATGTAGGAGTCCGACCACATCCACAAATTTGTGCCATCCGGCAGAGGTAGAGAATACGTTCCATCCGCTCCCGTCCATCCTGGGCCATTCTGCGTGGTGTAAGCGTCGAACGTAGAGTCGATTGTGCCGGCCAGTGGAGCGCCCGGCAAAATACACTGCGCGAAAGCTGGAACCGAAAACACAGACAGGAACAGGGCGGTGAGCGGCGCGAAAAACTTCATACTTCAGATCTCCCAGGCAAATGGTAGAGGCTTGACCAGCATACCCCAGGGCAGGGCGGCTTTATAGAGCCCCATGACCCCACGATTCGGAAAGAGATCGTATGGCATGAGACGCCGGAGGAACAGCCGAGGGCGGCTGTCCCTCCATCAGTCGTTGCCTAGACCAGATCGTCCAGCTTCAATGCTTGTGGCCCGCCTTTCCATTGGGTCTCAAACTGTTTCTGGACGAATCCAGCATCGTACTCGCGCTTCTGTTGCAGTAGAGATTGCTGCAGGCCAAACAGCGAGCGCGGATTGCGCGGATTTCGGTCGAGGTCTTCCCGGAATATTTTTTCCGCGGCGGAGGCATCTCCATTCAGAAGCAGCACAGCCCCCAGCGATTCCCGCACGGGGAAGAACCAGTCGGGCGGCTCTCCATATTTGAGAGTGTCCTGAATTGCAACCGCTTCGCGGAGCATGGCGACGGCTCCTGCATTGTCCTTTTTCGCCACAGCGATCTTCGCGCCAACCACGTCCTTGGCGATTTTCATGATGTCTTTGGTCTTGTTGTTAATCGGCATCTGGAAGATGACGTCGGGCGGCGTGGCGGCTTCGGCTTCAGAGACAATCTTGTACTCAGCGTCGGCCTCGGCCATCTTGCCGGTTCCGGCCAGAGCCAAACCGCGCCCGAAATGCCAGAAGACCGTCGCCGTCTTCATCGCAGGATCGGGCGCAGGCATCTTCAGAATTTCATTCCAGTGATGGAAGCGTACCTCCACCGCCATGGGAATGGTCATGAAACCTTCGAGCGGCGGCATCTCTCTCACGTGCGGTCCCACG
>QIAK01000105.1 GCA_003225515.1 Acidobacteriota bacterium
AGCTTCTGCAGCTCGCCATATTGTTCTTCCGTCAAAAGATCGACGCCCATCGCCGCAGCCACATCCATCGCGCTGTTTTTTGGTTTCGCTTGTTTCCTCGAATCGAGCGCTTCACGGTCGTAGCAAAAACTTCTGCGGTCTTTCGGGCTCTCCGGAGAACAATCGAAAAAAATGTATTCGCCAGTTTTTTTATCCTGACCAACCACGTCCGGCTCACCGCCGGTTCTCTCCATCTCGCCGAGCGACCACAGTTTTTCAGGATTCGCTTCCAGCTTTACCTTTACTTTGGACCATTCGATGCCGTCATGACGCTTCATGTTTTTCTCGAAACGGACTCTCAATGCGGTGAGTATTTCTTCGCGTTGTGATGGTGACAGATCTTTTTTCGTTTTAGCGACTTTCATGTCGGTTTCCTCTGATGGCTATGCCTGGTTAAGCTGATCGTTTCGAAAATAACACGTCAGAGGGCAGCCTCTCCACATCAGCGATTCTGAAACGCGGGGGGTGCAGTTTGGAAGTCTTTCAAGTGATGGAACAATCAGGGTACGGCAAGTCGGGGACAGGCCTACGCAGCTTTCAACCGCGTCTCAATGCCACGTCTCTGGGCTTCAAACGCAGCTTTCTTTTTATCCTCGTTCTCGATGACCCAATTCACCTCGGCCCCGATCAAGATGGCGTACCCGGTGATGTACAGCCACAGCATGAGGATCACGACCGCGCCCAGAGATCCATACGTCGCGCTATAACTGTTAAAGAAATGCAGATAGATGCGAAAGCCAAATGAGGCAATCAACCATATCGTTACACCGGCCGCAGCGCCGGGCGTAACCCAATACCACTTACGCACCTCAAGATCGGGAGCAAAGTAATAGATGATCGAGTAGGAGAGAAACATGGCAGCAAACGTGACCGGCCACTGCAAAACCGTCCATGCCAATTGGAACGCATGGCTGAGACCAATGTGAGAAGCAAGCAGTTCGCCAATTTTACCGCCGTACAAGACCAGAACCAGGGCAAGAATGATCAAACCGGCTAGTGCCAGCGTCAGGCCTACGATCGTCAGTTTCTGTTCCCACCATGGCCGTTCTTCCTTGGTTCGGTAAATCACATTCAATGACGTGACGACGGCACTCATGCCTCCGGAAGCTGCCCAGAGAGCGCCCAAAATACCGGCTGCTAATTTAATGCCGCTGCTGTGAGTGAACGTCTGGTTCACAACCTGGTGAACTAACTCGGAAGCTGATCCGGGAGCGAGACGACCCAGAAGGCTGATGATGTTCTCCCGCAGTTGCGAACCGGATGACGCGAAGACACCGATCAGCGAGACGAGAAACAAAAACATAGGGAAGAGCGCGAGAAGAAAGTAATAGGAAAGGGCCGCAGACCGGCTTGAGAGTTGATCCTCTCCCATTTTCTTGAGCCCGAGTTGAGTAAGTTTCAGCGGGGTAAGCCCGCCGAATTTCCATAGCGAGGGCATGGCTGATCACGCTGCTTTCGATCGTCTTACTCCCTTCTCGGCGCGCTGCGGTTTGTCCGGAAATTGCGTGACCTCGGTGACCGCCGTGATCAGGGCGCCTTGCGTCAGAAAGAATTTCTTTTCGGGTTCATCTTTGAAGGCGAGAAATTCCGGCATGGTCGCCGTCATGGCTGCGAGTCCAAGATCAATTTCTCGATGAGCACGAAAACTAATAATCTTTTTTACGCCTCCAGGGTAATCGGTGAGAAGGCTGACCGCCAATTCCGCGGCCCCGCAAATTACGGACCCCAGGGCTGCACGCTTGCTGCGCCCCCAAAACCAGCCCGCGCTGGCGAAGAACGCTCCGGCCACAAGGTAGTCGGCGATCGAATGTGCTCTCGGCGAAAGCATTCGAGGCACGGGCTTCATCGCAATTTTTGTAACTCTGTTCAGCGTTGGCATGGCACTCTCCTATCGAAAAGTTCTAAACGCTTTGCGCGAAAAGTTTTCCCTTAATCGTTTTCTGCTGATTCCGCTAGTCGTCGGTGAATAGGCCCCCGATGGCATAGCCTGCGATAAGGCCGATTACTCCCGCGGCCACCGCCAAACCCGAAAAATGCTCACGAGCATTCCTTAGGGGATCAAGCTTCTCGCGAGTTTCGTTGATCTTGTCTTTCAGTTCGGTTGCCCGCTGGTGAAGATGATTGCGTTGCTGTAAGGCCTGCAATTCAAGATTTTCAAGTGGTTGCGCGCTCATGTTTGACTGTTTACCTCCGTTTGAATCCATATCTTGTCACCCTTCAGTACCCGAATGGTCTTGTTCGGCATGAGGCCTTTTAATTCGAACTCTCGTTTTGCGAAATAAGCCGCCACTCCTCCAAGAATGGTCCACAGCACTCCTACTGCAAGGAATGCCAGACACAAGCGGTATGCATTGTCGGGAAGGAAGGCAAACACCAGTCCCACCAGCGCTAAGGTGAACAGCAGATAGGCTGTCACCAGGAGAACGAAACCAACAGCCGCCAGAGGAGCGGCTATCTTCAAGGTCTTCATCTTCTCGCGCAATTCGGTTTTCAGCATTGCAATCCGCGTCTCGACGAATTGCTTAAGTTCTTCTTTTGTGTCGGCAAGAACTGCGGCGACACTTCGACCGTTATTCACTTGGTGATTGTTTACTTGTTGATTCACGACGCTCTGGACCTCCATATACGAATTGCGATACCCGAAACCAAAGCAGCACCTGCGATCATGGCAAGCAGCTGAAGGGGACGCTCTTCTTTCGTATTCCGCACCCATTCTCGCGCGTGCCTGCCCAGGTCTTCTGCCCGAGCAACCGTCATTGAGTAGCCCTCCACGGTTTGCCTGCGAGCCCGCTGGTATGTTCTTTGTGCCGTGTCTTTGGCTTTGATGGCAAGATCAGTTGCCCGCTCGGCGTATTCGTTAACAGCATCCTTCATCTTGTGCTGGGCGCCTTCGGAACTGGCCTGCGGGTCGCGCATGGGCATGGGCACAATTTGAGCGGGCGATGCGGTGTTCTGTTGATTGTTCCCCTGACTAGTGGGTGGTACGGTGTTCTCCCTAAGGTTGTCCTGCTGCGCTGCATCCATTTCAAGACTCCTCGATTTGTAATAGACCCGTTTAGATACACATAGCCATCCCAGGTTGGCTGTAAAGGTAAGTACCTGTGCCCGTAAGGAAATTCCGCAGAGGCTGTTAAAAGCCGTTTTGCACTGCGAGTGGGGCAATACAGGTGAACTCGCGGAGGTTAACCGTTAAAAATCAGGCACGCCAAGCTAAAGGAGCAAAGAGAAAGCCTCTGGTTGTCGGTTGACGAAGTCGACTGGCGATTATGGGTTTCCTTCGTGCTCACATACTTCCACCCGGATCCACCGGACGAATCCCTCGGTGCTTAGTATTTGTTCAGAGAAGCACGACGGAAAGCCTCTGGCTGAGAGATTACAGCCAATCTTCGGGGGCAAAAAATTGGACATGTTTCAAATGACGAATGCGGTCAACAGGCACCTGAAGTGAACTCTTCGTTACAAGGTCGAGGAGCCATTGCGCTGAAGTTCCAGCAG
>QIAK01000106.1:0-2216 GCA_003225515.1 Acidobacteriota bacterium
TCCTCATCCCTCGCTCGAACCCGTCCTCAAGCGCACGCTTGGCGTACCTCTGTTTCAGGAACAACTGCTGCGGGTCGCAATGATCGCGGCGAATTTTACGGGAGGCGAAGCCGAGGAGTTGCGTCGTGCCATGGGATTCAAACGCTCGCAGACGCGCATGCGCGAGATCGAAGCCAAGTTGCGCGCCGGCATGACCCAGAACGGCATCTCGCCGAAAGCACAGGAAGAAATTATTCTTTCCATCACATCCTTCGCGCTCTATGGATTTCCCGAATCGCACGCCGCCAGCTTCGTCATTACCTCGCGGCATTTACCGCGGCATTGCTCAACAACCAGCCCATGGGATTTTATTCTCCCGCGACCATCGTCAAAGATGCGCAGCGCCACGGCCTGAAGATGCTGCCGGCAGATGTCACGCGCTCGGAATGGAATTGCACGTTGGAAACCATTGCCGTGCCGGTTGTTGGTCGTGGGTCGTCCACTCCGGTCGTTGGCCGTTGGTCGTCGGTCGTTGGCCAGAAAATCGTTGATCAGGAAATCGTTGACGAAAGAGGTGTCCGAAGCGCAGCCGCGAAGCGGCGACAGAATGCAGCCAACGGCGCAAGCCGTGGGGAAGACGACGAAGAGCAACAAGCCCCGGAGGGGCGAAAGAATATTGCGCTGCGCATGGGCTTGCGCTACGTCCGCGGCCTGCGGGAAGAAGCCGCTCAGTCACTTCTCCGCGAACGCGCGCTCGCCCCGTTCACATCCATCCACGACCTCACCCGCCGCGTCCCCGCACTCCGCAAAGACGAACTCACCACTCTCGCGGAAATCGGCGCGTTAAATGCCGTCGGATCGCAGATTTCAGATAAACCATCCCATCAATCTGAAATCTACAATCACAAATCTAACCCGCAGCTTCACCGCCGCGACGCGCTCTGGCAGGTCGAACGCGCCGTCCGCATCTCTGGCCCACTCCTTGAAAATCAGCCCGAACCCGATTCTCCTTCGCCGCTTCAGGCAATGAATTACGAAGAGCGCCTGGTTGCCGATTTCCACGGCACCGGACTCACTGTCGGCCCGCATCCTATGGCCTATCGTCGAGCATGGCTCAATGCGATGGGAATTCGCCGCGCCAGCGAACTGCGCGAAATTCCCAGCGGCAAGCGTCTCCGCATTGGCGGATGCGTCATCGTCCGCCAGCGTCCGGGAACCGCCAAAGGATTTGTGTTTTTAAGCCTGGAAGATGAAACCGGAGTGGCCAATGCCATCATCACGCCGGATCTCTTCCATCAGAATCGTCTGCTGCTGGCCAGCGAGAAATTCCTCGCGATCGAAGGGATTCTTCAGAATCAGGACAATGTAATATCGGTCAAAGCCGAACGCGTCCAGCCGTTGTTTGTCACGAAAGCCGAAACCCTCTCGCGCGACTTCCACTAACCAGCATCGCAGTAAGGCTTTCCACTGCTACTTCCCTGTGTAGCTGATTCTCCAGATTGAATTCGAGCCATCGTCGCTCACTAGCAGCGATCCGTCGGGCGCAACCGTGATCCCTACGGGACGTCCCCACACATTCCCGTCCGGCAACACGAATCCTGTCAGAAAATCCTGATACTCGCCCGTGGCATGTCCAGTTTGATGCAGGGGTACGCGGATCACTTCATAGCCCACGCGCACGGACTTGTTCCACGACCCATGCTCCGAGGCGAAAATATCTCCACGATATTCGGCGGGGAATTTGTCCGACTCGTAGAACGTCAATTCCAGCGAACCGTTGTGCGGCTGTAACAGCACATCGGGAACAATCGCTTTATCTTTCAGTTCGGGATGCTTTCCCTCGTGCCGAGGATCCTGATGTCCGCCGATATACCACCACGGCCATCCATAGAACCCGCCTTCTTCTACGTGTGTGATGTAATCGGGAACCAGATTGTCACCCAGCGCGTCGCGCTCGTTCACTGAGCACCATAGCTCACTTGTCTTGGGATTCACCCTAATCCCCCCACCCGCATTGCGAATGCCGTATGCATACACTTTCAATTCGCAATTTGCGGGATCACAAACAAGAATATCCGCCCGGCCTTTTTCGTCCGGATGAGTATCAGGATCGCTCACGTTCGAATCCGAGCCCACAGCCACAAACATTTTCTTTCCATCGGGAGAAAATTCGATCGCCCTCGTCCAATGCCCGCCAGGCGGCAGACCCGCGATATGCTCAAACTTGCCGCTCGCCG
>QIAK01000106.1:2225-6637 GCA_003225515.1 Acidobacteriota bacterium
AATCACCTCGTTGCTATTGCCCACGTAAATCCACTGCGGATCGGGCCCCGGCGGATAAAACGCAATGCCATACGGCTTGTTCAAGTCTTTGGCGAAAACCTGCATCTGTTCCGGCTTCCCGTCCTCGCCGATTGCCCGAAAGACGCGGACTCGTCCCGGATCGCTCTCCGCCAAAAAAATATCGCCATTGGGAGCGGTCCGCAACAACCGCGGGTTTTCCAGTCCTGCAGCGAATAGTTCGACCTTGAATCCTGCGGGCGCGACCGGCCATACGTTCTCTGGGCGGGCCACCAGGCGGGGGCCGTTTTCTGCCGAATCAGTGGCGTAAGGCTTCGGAAGATCCTTCACTGTAATCTTGCGAGTCGTCCCAGGCTTCTCATAGCGGAAATCAGTAAATGGTGCGGTGGGGGGCGCACCTTTCAACTTCGCGCCCGCAACTTCCGGTTCCGGAGCCGAGTTCGCGACAGCCGTTGACTTGCCGGAGGCCATCGATTCGACATAGGTCACTACCTGCCATCGCGACTGCTCGGGGAGCGCTGCCCACGACGGCATTCCGTTGTCCTTATCGCCCTTGGTGACAAACCAGAAGATCTCGCCGGGAGTTACTCCCTTCAATTTGCCATCCACGAGAGAAGGTACATTTCCCGTGCCTTTTAACGCCTTTCCATGACAAGCCAGGCAGTTCCTGGCGTAGACGGTCCTCCCCTTGTCAATTGCGGCCTGCTGACCTTCATAGGGATTTTTTTGGGCTTTGGCGGATGCCGGCGCATCATGAAAGGGATTGTCGGCTGCGTGCGCTGCAGCAACAGAAACTAACGACAACAAAACTGTCGAGGCGATACTGCTCGCATTGAAACGCATAAGTATCCTCACCCTTAAGGTCACCACTTAGATTAGCTGCTCAGCGTAAAGGATGGGAGCGAAAGCACGACAGAGCATTAGCACGAAATTGCTCCGTTCCCATGAATAAGACTTCTTCAACCGGAATCACCACTTCATTCCTGTCAGATATTTCCTGAAACTTTACTCATTCATTTTTACAAAACAGAGGCCCGAGTTTGCAATTTCTTGCATGCAGGAGGATCCGTCCGCAGGCTGACCTTGCAGTTTCTTGCATACACAAGACGAGCGCCCTTATCTCCGAGCCGCTGGATATGGCCCGTTCGTGCCATAACCTGGCACCATCGGGCCAGCAAGGGATGTTTATTTAACGTTGTCAGAATGTTCCCCAGTGATATGCTTACTCCCCTGCCGGTTCATTCGGCAAAACGCAAATCCCAGCTCTACTCCCCCCAGGGAATCGCAAAATCGTTTGGAGGTTCCGATGCATCGTATGCTGACCCTTGCCCTCATTCTCCTGTCCACGTTCTCCTTTGCGCAAAAAGCACCTCTCGCCCCTAGTGGAGCGGTGAACGTTTTGACTCGCCAAAATGATAACCAGCATACGGGACAATACCTGCAGGAAACCACTTTGACCCCGACGAACGTAAACTCCGGTTCGTTCGGCAAGGTTTTCAGCTATCCCGTGGATGGGCAAGTTTATGCGCAGCCCCTCTACGTGCAGAATCTCACCATGGCCCAGGGCGGCGTCCATAACGTTGTATTTGTTGCCACGGAATATGACAGTGTCTATGCGTTCGATGCCGACAGCGCCGCGTTGAATCCCAATCCGCTGTGGCATGTGAGCTTCTTGAATCCGCCCAGCGTAGCGCCTGTACCCTGCTCGCAGGGAGCCGGCATCTGCCAGCTATTTCCGGTTGTCGGCATCACTTCGACTCCAGTAATAAATCTGGCCACTAATACGATCTATGTTGTCGTGCGCACGCAAGAGACCACCGGCTCCACCGTGAACTGGGTGGTTCGCATTCACGCTCTCGACATTACCAGCGGCGCGGAAAAAACCGGCAGCCCAGCGACCATTTGCTCTCAGACTGGAAATGCCGGATGTTCGCTGGCTGGAAGCGCGGCTACTTTTGGACCGCATCACCAGCAGAGCCGGCCCGGCTTGCTGCTTGTTCCCGAACCAGGCTTCCCGCAAGGCGTGCTCGTGATTGGCTTCTCAGGCGATTCCGGCTGGGTCTTAGCATATGACCCCACGACTCTCAAGCTTTTAGCCTCATTCTTCACGGACGATGAAAAATCGCACTCCGCCTCGAAGTTCCCAGGAATCCCTGGCCAAGGCCACTCTGGCATTTGGGGCGCTGGCGCAGCAGTTGTAGCAGATCCGAACGGGACTATTTACGCGGTTACCGGTGATGGATACTGGGACGGAGTCACTAACTGGGGCGACAGCCTGGTCAAGCTGACGTTGACTTTGAATTCGTCGACTGGCACCTACTCTCTGGTCCCCGTCGACTACTTCACAACCAGTGATCAGGCGTGCCGCTACGCCCATGGCAAGGATTACGGATCAGCCGGCCCGCTACTCGTTCCTCCACAGAGCGGTACTATTCCGAATCTCATCTTTACCACGGGCAAGCAGGATTCGGTTTGCGAGCCCAACAACTTCGCGGGATACGTAATCAACCGTGACAACTTGGGGCACACCGGCGGGCAGGTATCGCAGATGACGCTTCCCGACGGCGGCGCGGAACAGTCTCCAGCCTATTGGTCCACCGGGACGAAGCAGTACATCTATAACGGTGGAAACGGCGACTCAATTCGAGCCTTCTCCGTCTCCTCTGCGGGAGTAAGCACTTCAGGCGTAATGGCAACCAGTTTCGTTTTTGAAGAGGGAACCTCGGTCGTGGTTTCGGCCAGTGGTAACACGAATGGCATCGTTTGGGCTTTAGAGCTCGGTAACGACCCGGACCACCAGCCGTCGATGAATCCCATGGTCCTTCACGCTTTCGACGCCACGAACCTTACTGAGCTGTACAACTCCGCACAGGCGGGATCGGGCCGAGATACCGCTGGTCCCGCGGTTAAGTTCCAGGTTCCGATGATTGCGAATGGCAAAGTCTACGTCGGCACAGCCACTGAACTTGATGTTTACGGCTTGTGCCCTTGCGGACATTGATCAAGCGATCATTGATCGCTCGTACAGAACTGGCAAAATGTAGGACTTTCTTTCCGGCGGTAAACGCCGCCATTATTCAAGGAGACGAAAATGCGGATTTCGACCCTAAAGGCCGCCCTGCTCATCGCGACGCTCGCACTTAGTGCATTGGCGAATGCGGCCACCGAAACCCTGCTCCACACCTTTACTGAGACCACCAGTTTCTGGCCCCAGGGGGCGCTAATCGAAGATTCCACCGGAAATCTGTATGGCACCACCAGGGCCGGCGGAACTTATGGGGTTGGAACCGTTTTTGAATTGTCTCCTCCAGCGGTCTCCGGAGGCGCATGGACTCTTACTACTCTTTACAATTTTGTCCCTTACGGTAGCGGCGGGTATGTGCCGATTTCGGAACTCGTCCGCGACCAGGCGGGCGCGTTTTACGGAACGACCTATGCTGGCGGCGATCCGACATGTAACTGCGGCGGCGTTTACAAACTGATTCCTCCCGCGGTCCAGGGGGGCACATGGACCGAGACTGCCCTCTACTCGTTTAAGCAGGTTGGTGACGGACATCTTCCAAACGCTGCTGCTCTTGCCCTCACCACCAAGGGAACGCTCTACGGCACAACCATTCGAGGCGGCACATGGGATAGTGGGGTAATCTACCAACTCACAACGACGAATGGGACCAGCTACACCGAAAGCGTGCTGTACTCGTTCGGAGATCTGGCTGATGCTAGTACGCCCAATGGTCCAATCATTCTGGACTCTACCGGCTCTCTCTATGGCGTTACCTCTCTCGGCGGCGCATTCAACCAGGGCACAGTCTACAAATTTACGCCCGCTGCCAATGGCCATCTGGCGACCGAGCGCATTCTGTTCTCCTTCGGTGCTTCGTCAACAACTGGGGCTAACCCAACCGGTAATCTTCTGTTCGACATTGGCGGAAATCTCTATGGTGTTACCAATGCGGGCGGCCCCTCGGACGACGGCGTCGTGTATTCGCTTGCGCCCTCTTCGTCAACCTGGACTCAGACCATCCTGTTCTCATTTACCAAGCAAAGTGGCGCCGCACCTGTTGCTGGCCTTACCTGGAACCACAGCAACAATAATTTGTATGGCACTACAAGCAGCATGAACGGACTCACGTCGGGTGACGGCTCGGTATTCAAGCTAGTGCCACCAGCAGTGAAGGGTGGGGCGTGGACCGAATCAACGCTCTTCCAGTTCACCTACACCGTGAGTGGCGGATTCCCAACAGGTGCAGTTCTGCGGGATAGCAAGACTGGAAACCTCTACGGTACGGCTATCAACGGCGGAGTAACCGGCTGCGATCTGTTCTGCGGAACCATCTGGCAGATTGCGAATCCGTAGAAACTAGCATGGGAATTTCGAGTTGAATGTAGGAGAA
>QIAK01000107.1 GCA_003225515.1 Acidobacteriota bacterium
AAGACTTACCAGCATCTGTTGACCTCTTATGCTGAGTCCATGCATGAGGCGTCCGATTATTACCGCGGGTATCTCGACAGAACGGTGAGCCTCGAATTGCCAGACTCTGCTCTGCAGGAGGCCTACGACTGGGCGCGCATCAGCACGATTCAGGGAATCGTGAACAATCCATATCTTGGATCTGGACTGGTGGCGGGCTTTCGAACGTCAGGAGTGGGGCAGCGCCCAGGTTTTGCATGGTTTTTTGGACGGGATTCTCTATGGACTTCACTCGCTCTCAACGCAGAGGGCGACTATTCGACAACGCGTACCGCACT
Organism: Acidobacteriota bacterium; assembly: GCA_003225515.1. Taxonomy (GTDB): domain Bacteria; phylum Acidobacteriota; class Terriglobia; order Terriglobales; family Acidobacteriaceae; genus Sulfotelmatobacter. The sequence continues at coordinate 318 of QIAK01000107.1, forward strand.
TGATTTCATCAGCAAATTTCAACGCGCAGACGGCAAAGTTCCGCATGAAATTTCGCAGAGTGCGAGTCTCGTGCCCTGGTTCAAGGACTATCCTTACGCCTATGTTTCCGCCGATGCGACTCCCCTGTTCATCATCGCGGTGAATGATTATGCAATGCAGAGCGGAGACGTAGCTTTCGCGCGCGATAAATGGGACAACCTTTGGCGCGCATACCAGTTCATGCGATCCTCCTATGATGCTCAGGGCCTGGCGCAGAACGCGGGCGTCGGCCATGGCTGGGTTGAAGGTGGTCCGCTGCTTCCGGTGAAGAATGAGTATTACCAGGCGGGACTGGCGGTCGAAGCGTTGGACGCACTCTCCAGTCTGGCGCGCCTTACAGGCAAGGACGATGTCAGCAAGCAGCTCGCCGCGGAGTTCGAGCACAGCAGGCCTGTGCTCGACCAGGCATTTTGGTCTCCTGAGAAGGGCAGTTACGCATTCGCCTTAAAACCCGACAACCAGCGCGCCGATGAAACCAGCGTGCTCACGACCGTTCCCATGTGGTTTGGCCTGGCCGATGCGGATCATGCGGACCACACCATCACGCAACTCGCCTCAGAAGATCATCAGACAGATTGGGGCATGCGCATTATTTCCCAGCACTCGAAAGTTTATGACGGATCTGGGTATCACTACGGTTCGGTGTGGCCGCTATTTACCGGATGGGCCTCGGTGGCCGAATACCACTACCATCGCGCTTTCCCGACGTACTCCAACCTTCGAGCCTATGAGCTGCTCGGCGCCGATGGTGCGCTCGGTCACTTTACCGAACTTCTCTTGGGAGACTACTACCAGTCCTTTTCCACCAGCTCCCCTCATCAGATATGGTCCGCAGCTATGGTGATCAGCCCGATATTGCATGGCATGTTCGGCCTGCAAACGGATTCCGAAAAGCACCAGATCGCTTTCGCCCCGCACGTTCCATCGGATTGGGCATCGTTTGCGATTCATAACGTGCACGTTGCGGGAGTCGGCGTGGACTTTCGATATCGGAAAACTGCCGACAGCGTGATGCTGGAGATCAAGCGCAGTGGGACGGGGGATTGCTGGGTCGACTTCTCACCATCCTTCAGCTTGCGTACGCAGGTGGTCAGCGTGCAAATGAATGGGCGGTCTTTGCCCTTTAAGATGGTGCCCAATCGCAATGATCAGCATTTATCCATTCGATTCCCTTTGCGCGAAGAGAAGAATGAACTGGTGATTCGCGTGAAGAACGATTTCGGGCTCGCGTTCTCGATCAAACTCCCGCACCTGGGAAGCGCCAGCCGGGGCTTGCGGATCGTCGACGAATCGTGGAATTCGCCTAAAACTGAGTTGACGCTGCAAGTTTCGGGACTGGCGGGAACCAGCTATGCGCTAGACGTTTGGAACCCGAGTCAGATCGTTTCCGCCCAAGGGGCAGTGCTCAGCAAAGCCGGAAAGTTGGAGATCCACATGCCGCAAGCAGCGGCCGAGTCCTATGTGCAGCAAAAAGTCGTGCTCCGCTTCGGACAATGATTTCGGGCCATGATGATGATTAGGTTGCGGAAAAGAGTCGGCCCGCACGAGCCAGGCGACCCTCATCGGCTGAGCCTCATTGATTGTGATGAAGGCGGATTTTTCGCACTGCCGAGCTTTGGCCGTTGCTATTCGCTGCCACAACAAAAGGTTTACACTCATGCGAATCGCAATAAGTTCGCCGTCGCGGTGGCCCGACGAATGCTCTGCCGAAGCTGGTTGAAGATTCGAGGAGCCCTTCTATGCAAAAAACTTGCTTAACAATTCTGCTGTGCGCGTTCCTTCTGTCGCTGCCGGCATGTGCTCAGAATGCGGGCAAGCCTGTAGATGCGGAAAGGCACCAGTGGTGGCAGCATGCGGTGTTCTATGAGATTTATCCCCGCAGCTTTGCCGATAGCAATAACGACGGAGTCGGCGACCTGAAGGGCATTACGTCGAAGCTGGATTATCTGAAGGACCTCGGCGTCGATGCGATTTGGATCTCGCCTTGTTTTCCATCACCGCAAGTGGATTTCGGCTATGACGTTTCCGACTACGAAAACATCGATCCCATGTACGGCTCGCTGACCGACTTCGACATGCTGTCCAGCGGGGCAAAAACGCACGGCATTCGCATCATTCTCGACTTCGTGGTAAATCATTCTTCCGACCAGCACAAATGGTTCCTGGATTCGAAGTCATCGAAGACCTCGGAGCATCGCGATTGGTACATTTGGCGCGACGGCAAAGCGCCAGGGCAGCCGCCGAACAACTGGAACTCCACTTTCGGCGGCTCCGCATGGAAGTTGGATCCCACAACCAATCAGTATTACTACCATTATTTTTACGCAGAGCAGCCTGACCTGAACTGGCGTAACCCGGTTGTGAAAGATGCGATGTTTGATGTAACCCGCTGGTGGTACAAGCGTGGCGTATCAGGGTTTCGGCTGGATGCGGTGGACACTCTCTTTGAAGATCCTGACTTGCACGACAATCCCATTCGGCCCGGCACGAACGCTTTTGGTGATGCTTTAGAAGACGAGAAGTACAACAAGAAGCTGCCCGAAGTTCATGAGGCCCTGCGCGGATTGCGCAAAGTCACCGATGAATATAACGGGGTGCTGATCGGCGAAACCTGGACCGCGAATATTGATGAGCTGAATAAATATTATGGCGAGGGCAACAACGAATTGCAGTTGCCTATGGATTTCCTTTTTACCCGAATCGATAAACTTTCACCCGCAGAATTCCGCAAGCAGATTGCAGCTGTCAATGCTGCCTCGGGATGGCCGACATTCGTCATCAGCAACCACGATATTCCGCGCTCCTACGACCGTTACGGCGACGGGCAGCACAATGATCAGATCGCGAAATTAATGGCGGGGCTGTATCTGACGCTGCGCGGCACGCCCA
>QIAK01000108.1 GCA_003225515.1 Acidobacteriota bacterium
ACGGCGATATTTTCGCCGAGCTTGCCAATCTTTGCCGCGATCAACTGGGAGATCGACATGGTCTGATCCTTGATGAAGGGCTGCTCCAGCAAACATACTTCTTCGTAGAACTTCTCCATCTTGCCATTGACCATTTTCTCTGCGATATTCGGCGGTTTGCCGCTGGCAATAGCCTGCGCCAGGGCAATCTCTTTTTCACGGGCGAAGTCGGCGGCGGTCACGTCTTCCTTGCGAACATACTTCGGATCGCTGGCCGCGATGTGCATCGCAATATCGTGGACCAGTTCCTTGAAAACGTCGGTGCGTGCTACGAAGTCGCTCTCGCAGTTCACTTCGACGAGCACACCAATCTTCCCGCCCGCGTGAATGTAATGCGCCACCGATCCCTCGCTGGTCACGCGTGTCGCCTTCTTGGCTGCAACCGAAACCCCCTTCTTGCGCAGGATAATAACGGCCTGCTCCGTATCGCCCTTCGCTTCGGTCAACGCCTGCTTGCAATCCATCATCGGAGCCCCGGTCTTCTCCCGGAGTTCCTTCACTTGTGCTGCAGAAATATTAGCCATAGTAGTGCTCATAAACAAGTTTCCAGCTCTGCTTTCAAAATTTCGGGTGTTTGGGATGAGGTCCTGGTCTCAGGTTACCCGTCTCAAACCTGAAACGCAAAACTACAAAATTTGACCCGCGCCAGACGACCCGCGCGGGTCCATTTTCCTGAAGCGAATGCAGTTTTTGTTTTCGCCAACGACGAACGACGAACGACCGCTTAAACCGTTTGGCTCTCGACCTTCGGCAGTTCCGCCTCTTCCGCGGCCGCCGGCTTCTTGTGCGTTCCCGCACCCAGCACTTCTTCCATGCTGATATCTTCGCCCGTATCCACCGACGCTGATTCCGCGGGCGCTTCCGATGCCGCCTGCGCCGCATCCGCAGCCGCCTGCATATCGGCAACCTGCTTATCGGTCATCAACTGCGCGCCTTCCGCAATCGACTCCGAAATCTTCGATGTAAACAGCCGGATCGCGCGCAAAGCATCATCGTTGCCCGGGATCACGTAATCCACTTCGCTGGGATCGCAATTCGTGTCGACCACCGCTACCACAGGAATACCCAGCTTGCGCGCCTCGCGCACCGCGATCTGTTCCTTGTTCGAATCCACCACAAAGATCGCGTCGGGCAGGCGGCTCATATTCTTGATGCCGGCCAGGTTGGCCTGCAAATGTTTGCGCTCGCGTTCGAGCTTGATCACTTCTTTCTTGGGCAGCAGCTCGTAGCGGCCATCCGTGGCCATCTCGTCGAGCTCTTTCAGCCGCTTCACCGACTTCTGCACCGTCACCCAGTTGGTGAGCAGTCCACCCAGCCAGCGCTGGTTGATGTAAAACATCCCGCAACGCTGTGCTTCTTCGGCAATCGCGTCCTGCGCCTGGCGCTTGGTGCCGACAAACAGCACGATCCGGCCATCATTCGCCAGATCCTGCACAAACTTCGACGCCTCTTTGAACATCTTCAGCGTCTTCTGCAGATCGATGATGTAAATCCCGTTGCGCTCTCCGAAGATGAATTCCTTCATCTTAGGATTCCAGCGCTTGGTCTGATGCCCGAAGTGGACGCCCGCTTCGAGCAACTCCTTCATGGTAATAGTAGCCAATGAACCTCCTCTTTAGTCTGCATCCTTCGCGCGATCATGCCGCTCCGGATTGCCATTCCCGCCCCGCACTCAAGGCACGGGAAGAATTGAACACCTGAAACACAGCTATTAGCTTCTAGCTCTTAGNNNNTAGCTCCTAGCCAAAACAAAAACCCACAAAAAACCTCGAAAGCATGCGTCATTCCGAGCGAAGGCGTTTTTCAGCCGGAGCGAGGAATCTCAGTCTCCCCGGCACTCGCCGCCAACAACGCACTTACCGCTTGCTGAACTGGAACCGTTTGCGAGCGCCCTTCTGTCCATACTTCTTGCGCTCTTTGCCGCGCGAATCGCGGCTGACCAGGCCCTCAGCCTTCAACTTCTTGCGCAATTCCGCGTTGAACTGCATCAGTGCGCGGGCTATGCCCAGCTTCACCGCGTCGGCCTGACCGCGCACGCCGCCGCCCAAAACACTCGCAATGATGTTGAACGAAGCTGCCGCATCTGACGACGCCAGCGGCGACTTCGCTGCCGAACGCTGCGCCGGAGTCACGAAATATTCTTCGAAGGCGCGTCCGTTTACCTTGAAATCTCCGCTGCCCGGACGCAAAAACACACGGGCAATCGCCGTCTTGCGGCGTCCCGTTCCGTAGTATTGAACCAATTCAGCCATGCTAGCTCTTAGCTCCTAGCTCTTAGCTCCTAGCTTGAATCACCAGAAGCGAGCTTTAATTGTGTACCCCAAACCCTTGTGTAACCCGAACCCTGTCATCCTGAGCGCAGCCGCTTTTCAGGCGGAGCGAAGGATCTCGTGCTTATCAAATCCGTTCTCTTAATTCTTACGAAATCTCTTACAAACCGATTACGAAACCGCGACTTTGCGCGGCTTGTACTCGCGCACTTCCAGCTTAAAATCCTGCGGCTTCTGCGCCTGATGCGGATGCTTGTCGCCCTTGTACACATTCAGCTTCGAAAGCATATGCGCCGCCAGCTTGTTCTTCGGCAGCATGCGCTTCACGGCAGCCTCGATAATCGCTTCCGGCTTGCGCACCAGCCGCTTGTTGAAATCTTCCGTTCGCAGGCCTCCCGGATATCCCGTGTAATGGTGATACTGCTTCTGCTCGGCCTTCACGCCAGTCGTTCTGATCTTCTCGGCATTGACCACGATGACGTGATCGCCGGTATCCAAAAACGGCGTATATTGCGGGTTTTCTTTGCCCATGAGGATGCGCGCCACCTGCGAAGCCAGACGCCCGAGCGTCTGCCCATCCGCATCCACGACGTACCACTTGCGCACAATTTCCCCCTCTTTGGGGAAATAGGTTGACATCGGAAATCTCCCAGAATGAAAAAAGCTGCGAATGAAGACCGCTCGTTGATTCCCTAGCGAGGACGCCAGTGCATCAGGCGGGCAACCACACGACCACCAAAGTCTTTAATTTACCGGACCCTGCAAGCAATTGTCAACGCTATGTTAACCAAGGTAACGCTAAAAACGGCATGCAGACCATGCTAGTATTTCGGCCCATGGTGCCGCTGCCCGCCATCCTCTGCCGATTCTTAATCATCACGCTGCTCATAACTTCTACCTTCGCTTCAGCCGGTGACGAATCGGGGCAACCGGCTCCGCGCTTCCGCGCCAAAACTACCACAGGCGTCCAGTTCAACAACGAATCCATTAAAGGCAAAGTCGTCCTGTTCGAGTTCTGGACCACATGGTGTAAATACTGCGAAGGCGAAGCCCAGATCGTTGACGACATTGCCAAAGAATTCAGTGACAAAGGTCTGATCGTGCTCGCGGTCGATGTCCTAGAGCCCGATCAGAAGGTGAAAAAGTATGTCGCCGAACACCCGCGTTCGGTTCCGATCGTGCTCACCAAAGATACCAACCTCGCCGCCATGTACAACGCGCAGGTCTACCCGATCTACGTGGTCATCGACCGCGACGGCAACATCGCCGGAGAACAGCGCGGCGCCGCTGGCGATCGAGGAATTCGCCGCATGCTAAGAAGTGCCGGCTTGAAATCGGAGGAGTGATACAGATTTCGTTCGGGGCAGCGCGCGAAAAAATCTGCGCCTTCCATACGCGCGTAATATTCGGAATTGATTCGTGCTGGATCTATTCGTACGCCAGTGCGTCAATTGGGTCCCTCTGTGCCGCCTTGAGCGCCGGATATAAGGCCCCCGCGAGCGCGCCCAGAGCCGCAATCACCGCCGCTCGCAGCACCCATTGGTTGCTCCAGAACAGCCGCAGTACCGGCTTCTCAAACATGATTACGCGCCGCGTCACCAAACTGATAACAATCCCCGCAGCAATTCCAACTACAGCCAACAGCATCGTCTCCCGAAGCACGACATTCACGATGTACCACTTCGAAGCGCCCAACGATTTCAAAATCCCAATCTCGCGCGTGCGCTCCATCACTGCCGTGTACATCGACTGAAAGATCACCAGAAAGCCAACCACCACCGCCACACTGATTACGATCCGAATCGCCAGATCGAATCCCGGAAGATTATCCGGAGTCATCATCGAGAGATACTCCGCCATGGATCGGACCGCATACTTCTCCATGCCCGGAGTCTGCTGAATTGCCTTTTCCACTTCGTCGGCGCTCCCGGGAGTGTCGAGCTTCACATAGAAAACGGACGCACGGCCATCTGCCCCCACCAGATCCTGCATGGTTGCCAGCGGCAGAAACTTGCGCCCTCCCTTGCCGTGCGGAACGATTCCGCAGATGCGAAACTCGTGCGCCAGAATCTCAATTTTGTCACCCACTTTTTTATGGTTCATTCCAGCAAAATAATCGTCCACGATCACATCGTAAGGCCCTTGGAATGGTCCGCCAGAGAGATATCTGAATTTCGGAGGCAAAGCGTCATAGCTCGCCAGGTCAACTCCATAAATGACCTCTAATGGCTTTTGCGTAAACCACCAGATCACCGGAACAGCCGCATTGACATGCGGCACTCGACGCAGAACATCGCCTACTTTCACCGAAATCGGCGCACCCGACATTGCGACCAGGCCAGACGATCCTGGCGGCATCACCATCAGGTCAGCCCCCACGCCGAGCTGACTCTCCTTCGAACCGTTCAATAATCCATAAAACAAAGCGACTACCAACAGAATCATCGTGACTTCGAGCGCAATCGCACTGGTCGCGATAAACGACCGCGTCGGCCGGTGCATTAAGTTGGCAACCACCATTTTGTTCATCATTTGGAAGCACTTACGGCTTAGTTAATGCAAGTTTCACGAATGCGGAATACTGAAGGCCCGGACTGAATGCAGACTTCTGACTGCTCTTACTGTGGTTCGATCCCGGCCGGCGCCGCCAGGCTCGACTGCGGACGATCCAGATGGACCACCACCGCACCCGAAGGCTGGGCTAACACGAACTGATCATCCGTCAGCGGCTTATTGATATCCACTTTCAGCATGTTCAGCGTGATATCGTACTCCTCCTGTGGGCGGAAGATCTCGATCCGTGACGGAAAGCTGAACCCGTCGAAATCCTTATATTGGGCATAGCGCGCGTCGGTAGCGACGGTGCCATCTTCGCTGTAAATGTATTGCCGATGCGGCTGCAGATCGATACGCCCGAAAATAATCTTGCGTTCCAGCCGCCAGCCCTTCTCGTACTTCTGAATCACGGTCAATTCGTAATCGTCCTGCAGAACCCGGCGTCCCTTGTCATCGTGCAGAGTCTCATAGCCGTTCTCGAGCACGGCAATCTCAGAATCCGGATCGATGCGCTTGATCAGCAGGGCTTCATAAATGTTCTGCGGCCGGATATTCTCCATCGGCTGATCGGTATTCGGGGTCGCGACATCATTTTTCCCGATGACGAACCGGTTCTTGGGCGGTATCCACAGCTTGAAGTCTTGCCCGTCGCTGACCATGTCAAATGCTGTGGTCCGCACGATCGGCATCAATCCGATCATGTGCAGGGAATCCGGCTTTCGGGCCAGCACATAACCGCGGATCTCTTTGTAATCGGTGTAATGCCCCTTTTTCATCCCGCCGACCGACGTGTCAATGTCGACCGTAGCCTTCAGCGAATGGATTTTCTCGGCCTGCTGGTTGATTCCGTCGATCAATCCCTGCTGGGTCGAGGCTTTAAGGGGGGCTTTGGAGTACTGGTCTTCCACGGGGCGCGTGCGCAGCACACATCCAGTCGTGGACAGGACGGCAAGAAACAAGCTTACGACCAAAAAGGACGAGCTACGTCTCATCAAGATATACGAGTGCCTCTCAACCATTTGAGTATACAGGGCTGCAAAGGGTTCAAAACCCGAATGGATCACTTCCCTGAGCGTCCTAATTACTCCTAAGGCACTAGCAGGATTCCGCCTCAATCCTCGATCCCAAAGGGAATCAGTTACTTACTA
>QIAK01000109.1:0-5030 GCA_003225515.1 Acidobacteriota bacterium
TTATCGAGAGGCTGCTTCAGCGGGAGATCCTCTATTTCGCTTCCGGCACCAGCATATAGCTCACGAACGCTAGCTGTTTGCTATCAGGGGACCACGACGGAACGTTGATGGTTCCCTGCCCGCCGAACAGTTTGGCGAGCACCGAGATTTTCTTATCCGCAAGCGACATCAACCGCAGCATCACATCTTTATTCTCGGGATGCCCCGTCACGTCTGCGCCATAAGTGAGAAACACCATCCATTGGCCGTCAGGAGAAATATGCGGAAACCAATTATTCTGTTCGTCGAAGAAAACTTGCTCCTGCTCGCTACCGTCGGGCTTCATGCGCCAGATCTGCATGTGGCCGGTGCGCTCGGAGTTGAAGTAAATATATTTACCGTCCGGTGAATATTCCGGGCCATCGTCGAGCCCTTTAGCAGTAGTCAAGCGAGTCTCTTCGCCGCCGGCGGCCGAGATGGCATAAATATCGAAGTCGCCATCGCGCTGGCCGACGAATGCCAGCGTCTTTCCATCGGGCGACCAGCCGTGCCAGTACGATGGAGACTTCTGCGTGATCCGGCGCGGCGTACCTCCCGCGATTGGAACGACATAGACCATCGAGTTACGATCGCCCTGCGAATTGTCGCTGATGGCAAGCTGCGTGGCGTCGGGCGAAATGCCGTGATCGTTGTTGCAGCGGTTAGCGAATCCGGTATCGATGACCACAGGTTTGTCGCCATGAACCGCAAGACGCTCGACATGGCCGTCGCGATTAAATAGAAAGGCGCTGCCGTCGCGCGTCCAGTTGGGAGCTTCGAAGCGTCCTGGCGCAAGGTACACTACGCGACGATCGGCGCTGTCCACCACAACGGTTTCGAGAGTGCTGTAGAGAGAGGGTTGCCCCGATGCAGCAGCAGGTTGCGTCAATTCGACATTGGAAAAGACTGCCTTTTCCACGGCATCTTTATCATGCGAACACACACCCAGCCCAACGTAAAACGAGCCTGACAGTGGAATGCGGAGCCACCCTCCGGCGACTTTGGGCTCGCCGTCGTTTGAAAGCGACATGTATACATAGTCGCCGCGCTTGGCGATGCGCAAACGCTTCGGCCCGGAAATATTGGATTGCACTTCGCGCGTGATCGCGCCCTTCTCGTCGCGAAATTGCAGAGAGGTCAGGCCGCTGGCGTGCAGCGCCACATCCGCATAGACCGAATCGGCATCCAGACTCTGCCGCAACATCAACGCAGCTTTCTTGTGTTCGTTCCCGCTCGTTGTAAGAAAAGAAACGTCAGCGGTCAACGTCACATCGCCTGACATTTTCTTCCACGCGAATTGAAAGGCATCGTTCGTAGACCACATGTTCTCGCCGCTGCCGCTGATGGTGTAGGTTCGCTTGGCGGAATCATAATTGACCCACCCTGCGTGCAGCACGGTGCCGACATCCTCGCGACCTTCAAAAATTCCAATGGCGGGTTCAGAGTTCTGGCCAAGAGCATTGCCGCCAATCATCGAGTACGCACCAATGATCATGGCCACAAAACAAAGAACATGACGCTGACGCATGCAAAGTCCCCCGCCAAAAACAGTTTAGCTTTCGATCAGTGCAAGCGGGCATTGTAAATCGGATCGCCGCGCTTGGCTCTCGCTTCTACCAATCTCTTTATGATTCTGATACAACGTCTGCATGAAAATGAGCCGCGTTGTGGCCGCCTTATTCTGTGTTTCTCTTTTTCTCTCCGGCATGCTTGCGCAGGAAAAATCTGCCATCTCTGCGAATCTGGCTCTCACCCCGCCCATGGGCTGGAATTCGTGGAATAAGTTCGCCTGCAACGTCAGTGAAGACATGATCAAGGGCATGGCCGATGCCATGGTGAAGTCGGGCATGAAAGATGCAGGATACGTTTACCTCAACATTGATGACTGCTGGCAGGTGAGCCGCGATGCCGGCGCCAACATTGTCGCCGACCCGCAACGCTTTCCCCACGGCATGAAGGCCGTCGGCGACTACATTCATTCCCTTGGCTTGAAGTTCGGGGTTTACTCCGACGCGGGCTCGAAGACGTGCGCGGGTCGTCCCGGCGGACTTGGCCACGAATATCACGACGCAGTTCAATACGCCGCGTGGGGCGTCGACTATCTGAAGTACGACTGGTGCAACACCACCTCGCAGGATGCGAAGGCCTCATACGCCAACATACGCGCGGCTCTTGACGCTTCCGGGCGTCCCATCGTGCTCAGCATTTGCGAGTGGGGTACGGCCAAGCCCTGGCTCTGGGGAAAGGAAGTTGGGGGAAATCTTTGGCGGAGTACCGGCGACATTCAGGACCGGTGGGGCGGCCAAGAGAAATGGCCTGATGGCAGTTGCTGCTCCAACGGCGTCCTGGCGATTATCGATCAACAAGTCGGCTTGCAGTCTTATGCCGGGCCGGGACACTGGAATGATCCTGACATGCTCGAAGTTGGCAACGGTGGCATGTCCGACGTGGAGTACCGCTCCCATTTCAGTTTGTGGGCACTCCTGGCCGCGCCGCTGATCGCGGGGAACGATTTGCGCAACATGCGTGCAGAGATTCACGACATCCTCACGAATAAAGAAGTGATTGCCGTCGATCAGGACTCACTCGGTCGCGAAGGCGAGCGCGTCGCAAAGAACGGAGACCTCGAGATCTGGGCGAAGCAATTAAAAGATGGAAGCCGCGCGGTGGTTCTGCTGAATCGTGGCGCCGCCGAACAGCAGATCACCGCGAACTGGGAAGACCTTGGTTATCCTGGCGGCGTGAGCGCCTCGGTGCGCGACCTGTGGCAGCACAAGGATCTGGGAAAGTTCACGGGGAAATTTTCGGCGACGGTTGCATCGCACGGCGTGGTGATGGTGAACGTCAAACCCTGAAGCCCAGCTGTGCTCTGCAAATTCTCGATGCAGGAACGCACGAAGATCAGCTTTTCTTTTTCAGCTCTTCCATCACGCTCTGGATCAGCTCTTTCGCGTCCGTCAGACTCTTCATGATGATCTGAATATCCATGACGGGCTTGCCCGGCCAGCGCTGGCTCTGGCAATAGACGCCGTGCTGGCCGACCAGCGCCATCGCATCGGTGATCGTGTCCATGGTGACGGCTAGGCGGCCGCGGGGTACGCCCATCATCGTCTCGTAATGTTCCAGTTCTTCCTGCTTCTCTTCAAATACCGGCATGCAAAGATTGTAACTTCGTTCGGGCATGGCGCATAATGGCGTGGCTGCTGACTTATTCCGCCATCGCACGTCAAACCACTTGGCATTCAATCAAAGGAGAGACCATGCAAAAACGGATTGCCCTTCTCACGTTTGCGATTTTCACCCTTACCTTGTTCGCCGCGGCGCAGGCCAGCCCGCCGGCTTCTGCGTCGTGCGATCTCGGCGGCGGCAAGTCCATCAAGACCGACTATTCCAGCCCTCGCGCCAAAGGCCGCAAAATTTATGGAGGACTCGTGCCTTTCGGTGAAGTCTGGCGCACCGGAGCCAACTCTGCGACAACTTTCGTCACCAGCGCCGATATCAACGTGGGCGGCAGTCCCGAACGCTGATAAGTGGACGCTGATTATCAACAAGAAAACCGGTGAATGGGGAATCCCCTACAAGTATGAGAGCGACGAACTGGCGCGCATAGATATGAAGGTTTCAAAGCTGCCTTCGCCCGTCGAAAACTTCACCATCTCGTATGCGAAGTCCGGCGCAGGCTGCACCCTGCAGATCGATTGGGAGGCCACTCGCGCCTCAGTCGACATCACCGCAAAATAGGAAAACGAAAACCAGGAAGGACACGAAGTCAAACGAAGGAACCCCCATAATGGTTTCCCTTCGTGAACCTTCGTGTCCTTAGTTGGTTAAAAGGTTTTCCTCTGCCGAAGCGCCTCGATAGCCTGTTGCGCCTCAATCAGATCGGGAGAGATTTGCAGGGCTTCTGCATAGGCGTTGAGCGCCTCTGAAACATGGCCGGTCTGCGCCAGCACTCGTCCCAGCCGTAAGCAAGACTCGGCAGTGGGCTGCAGTTGCACGGAGATTGAAAAATCTTTGATCTCCTCACCGACGTTTCCCTGTTTTTCCGCCAGCATTCCAAGGCCGAGCCAGGCCTTCGGCTGGTTGGGATTCAAGCGCAACGTCTGCTCAAGCGCGCCTCGGGCCTCCGCATCTTCGCCAAGTTGCTGGTACGCCGTCCCCAGATTTTCATAGGTGGTGGCGCGTAACTTCCTATCTGTCCCCAGTGCGAGTGCGACTTTGTATTGCTGAATAGCCTCCGTGACATGCCCATGCTGGTGCAGATAAGCCCCAATATTCAATCGGGCGGCGGGGTCATTCGGTTCGTACTGAGCGGCTTTTAGAAAATGTGAATAGGCCTCATCGAAACGCTGCTGCTCAACCAACGCCGCGCCCAGGCTATCTTCGGCGACAAAGTTTCGCTCCGTGACCTGTAGAGTGTGCGTCCATAAATCAATGCCATTCTGCCAATAACCAATCTGCCGATAACTGACGACCGAAAGCGCCGCGAGCACGCAAATGGCTGGAACCGCCGCCCACATCACTGCTATCTTCCTGCTCTGCACCAGGCCCCCCACGCCCCAAGTGACCATCAAGAAGATTCCAATGAGCGGGATGTAGGCATAGCGATCGGCCATCGCCTGATTGCCGACCTGTACGAGTCCGATGACGGGAACGAGCGTGCCGAGAAACCACAGCAAGCCGGTTACCAGATATCGACGGGTCCGAAACTTGATCACGAGAAGGCTGCTAGAAATCAGGAATGCCGCCGCTAAACTCACTTTCCAAATCGCCAGCGAATTCCCGGGATGAGGATACAGCGGCGCCAGCTGAGTAGGCCAAACCGCCTTCTCCAAATACGCGGCGTAAGAAAAAATCGCGTTCTTCAGACGCACGCCAAGCGCGAACGGGGCCGCGCTCACGGCTCCAGCAGCCCGTTGCGCATACATCGTGATCATGGCGCTGCCCGCTGCAAGGAACAGCAAAGGCAATTTTTCCAGCAGCAGCCCTACAACCGTGAATTGTTTTACTGC
>QIAK01000109.1:5036-14865 GCA_003225515.1 Acidobacteriota bacterium
TCCAGCAGCAGAAGCACAAACGGCAGGGTCACCACCATAGGCTTCGACGCCAAACCGCAGACCAGCATGCCGGCCACGGCAACATAGCGTTTCCAGCCGGGCTTCAGCGCATACCAGCCGTAAGCTCCCAATGTCAGCAAGAAAAACATCGTGCTGAGCACGTTTTTACGTTCCGCCACCCATGCCACCGACTCCACATTCAGCGGATGCAACGCGAACAATGCCGCTACAAAGAAACTTAAGCCTAATCTTCGCGTGGCTCGCCACAGCAGAAGCAACAACAGCGCCGCATTCAACGTATGCAGCAGAATGCTGCTGAGATGATGCCCAGCCGGATTAAGCCGGAACAATTGGCAATCGAGCGCATGAGACATCCACGTCAGCGGATGCCAGTTAGCTTCGTCAGTGGAAGTGAGCGCCCATTTCACTGTGCTCCAGGTCAGGCCTGTCCGCACATGAGCATTTTCGTAGACGTAACGATCATCGTCATAGCTGATAAAAGAAAAATGGTTCGCCTGGTTGTACAGCCCCAGCGTGAGCACGACCAGCAGCAGCGAGAGCACGAAGGCCCGCTTTTGGGGGGCGGCAAACAGTCCTCCCGACGACAAAACGGTTTCTGGCTCTTTGGCTCTGACAGGTGCGGTAGACAACCGGGCATCCTCCACTGCGGCTGATTATAGGCGGGCACGAAGCAGGCTCACGAGTGGAATTAAACGGGAGTGGTACCGAAGTAACGGCCCTCATCGACTCCGCGTGCGGCAGAGACGCAGCAGTCTACTTCTCTGGGGGCGCAGCCGCAGGCTTCCATCGTAAGACCGGTTTTCTCGCGGCCGCCGTTTCATCCAGCCGCGAAACCCGCGTGGAATGCGGCGCGGCGAGCACCATCTGCGGATCTTCTTCAACCTCTTGCGCGATCGATTTCATCGCTTCGATGAACAGGTCCATCTCTTCCTTCGATTCGCTTTCCGTGGGCTCGATCATCAGCGCCCCCGGAACAATCAGCGGAAACGCCGTCGTATAAGGATGGAATCCGTAATCGATCAGCCGCTTCGCAATGTCCATCGTTCGCACGCCTTTGAATACGACTTCATGCATCGTCGGCGTGGAATAGGGCAGATCGTAAGTACCCTCGAGTCCCTTGCGAATGTAGTTCGCATTGAGCACTGCGTCTTCGGTGGTCTGCCGCAAACCGTCGGGACCATTCGCCTGAATGTAAGCCAGAGCGCGCACAAACATCCCAAAATTGCCGTAAAATGCGCGCACGCGCCCCACCGATTGCGGACGGTTGTAGTCGAACCCGAGCGTGCCATCGGATTTCACGGTTAACGTCGGCGTGGGCAGAAATGGTTCCAGCACTTTCTTAATCGCCACCGGACCGGACCCCGGCCCGCCTCCGCCGTGCGGAGTCGAGAATGTCTTGTGCAAATTCAAGTGCATGACATCCACGCCAAAATCTCCGGGACGCACCTTGCCGACCAGCGCGTTCATATTGGCGCCGTCCATGTAGAGCAGTCCGCCCTTGGCATGCAGAATATCTGCGATCTTATGAATTTGTTGTTCGAACACGCCCAGGGTATTGGGATTGGTCAGCATCAAGGCCGCAACATCTTCGTTCATCTGTGCTTCGAGCGCGGCAATGTCGACCATCCCGCGAGCATCCGACTTCAGATTCTCGACCGCATAGTTGACCATCGCCGCCGTCGCAGGATTCGTTCCGTGGGCAGAGTCGGGAATCAGAATTTTCTTGCGCGCATTCCCTTTGGACTCGTGATAGGCACGCACCATCAGCAGACCGGTCATCTCGCCATGCGCGCCGGCCGCGGGTTGCAGCGTAATCGCGTCCATGCCGGTGATCTCGATCAGCTGTTCGCTCAGCGTCTTGATAATGTGCAGTGCGCCTTGGGAAATTTTCTCCGGCTGATACGGATGACCGTTCGCGATTCCCTCCACGCGAGCAACGGCTTCGTTCACCCGCGGGTTGTATTTCATCGTGCACGACCCCAGCGGATACATTCCCAGGTCGATGGCATAGTTCCACGTGGAGAGCCGCGTGAAATGCCGGATGATTTCGATCTCACTCACTTCCGGCATTTCGCCAAGATCTTTTCTTTCGGAGGCGCCGAGCATTTTCGCGGTGTCCACTTCCGGCACGTCGAGCGGCGGCAGTTTCCACGCCGCCTTCCCTGCGGAAGACTTCTCGAAAATTAATCCCTCGTTTTGGTTGACGTGGCGAGTCGCCTTGCGGGTCATGTGCTTCATCGCGCCACCTCTTCCACTTCTTCTTTGGCCGACCGCACCGAACGTTCGCTCTCCGCCACCAAGCCCACGGCAGTGTCAATTGCAGAGCGGGTGGTCAACTCTGTGCAGCACCACAGCGCCGCATTCCCCAACTCGGGATAGAACTTCTTCAGCGGCAGACCTCCAACCATCTTGTGCCCCAGCAACCGGCCATTGATCGCGTACGGATCTTCGCTGGTCTGCACCACGAACTCGTTGAAGCGCGGCGCGCCTCCAAACAAAACTTTGCCGTGCTTGGCAAACTGTCCCGCGGCATACGCCGTCTTCGCCAGATTCTGTTTCGCCAATTCCTTCAGGCCAACCTTGCCGTAGACAGTCATGAAGATATTGACCATCAGCGCTACCAGCGCCTGGTTGGTGCAGATGTTCGAAGTAGCCTTCTCACGACGGATGTGCTGTTCGCGAGTCGCCAGCGTCAGCACGAATCCGCGCTTGCCTTGCTTATCGACCGTTTGACCGACGAGTCTCCCCGGCATCTGGCGCACATATTTCTCGCGTGTGGCGATCACGCCGCAGTAGGGCCCGCCAAATCCCAGCGGCACGCCGAACGATTGCGCTTCCATAGCGATCACGTCGGCTTCCCGCGGAGGTTCCACAATCCCGAGTGAAACCGCTTCTGCGATCGAGACCACCAACATCGCACCATGCTTGTGCGCAATCTCGGCAATCGCGGCAGCGTCTTCAATCGTGCCGAAAAAGTTCGGCGACTGCACCAGCACGCACGCCGTCTCCGGCGTAATCGACTTCTCCAGCTCTTTCAGGTTCACTCGCCCATCGTCGCTATAACCCGTTATCGACAGCGGCATGCCCTGGTGCTTGGCGTACGTGGCCAGGACTTCGCGATACTCCGGATGCAGGCTGCGCGCGACTACCACCGATCTGCGTCCGGTCAGGCGCACCGCCATCATCACCCCTTCAGCCGCCGCGGTCGAACCGTCGTACATCGACGCGTTCGCCACTTCCATGCCGGTCAACTCGCAGATCATCGTCTGGAATTCGAAAATCGACTGCAGCGTTCCCTGCGAGATCTCCGCCTGATACGGCGTATACGCAGTCAGAAACTCTCCGCGCGATATGAGCGAATCGATAATGACCGGACGGTAATGGAAATATGCTCCTGCCCCCAGAAAGCTGGTGTAGCCGTCGCCGTTCTCGCGCGAACGCTGGCGGAAGAAGTCGACAATTTCCGACTCCGCCATCTGGCGCGGGATTTTGAGGTCGCGACTCAGCCGGTACTCGGCAGGGATCGGCGCAAACAGTTCGTCAACCGAGCGCAGGCCCATTGCCTTCAGCATGGCTTCGCGATCGCTGGGAGATTTAGGTAAGTAGCGCATAAGAAGTTATATAGATGTGATTCGGAGTCATTTGGATTGAAGCAGCACAGGATTCGATCGAGTCACGTGAAAAAAACGGCGTCGGACCTCTGACCTCGGACCTCTGCAAGAACTAGTTAAAAGTCGAAAGTCCGAGGTCCGAAGTCCGACGCACGTTCTCAGTGTCCCGCCTCTTCCGCCACAAATTTCTCGTAGTCTGCGGAGGAGAGAAGATTGTCCACCTCGCCCGGATTCTTCAGCGTGACCTTCACTATCCACGAGCCGTGCGCATCTTTATTCACGTTCTCGGGCGAGGTAGCCAGCACCTCGTTCACTTCAGTCACGGTACCGCTCACCGGAGCAAACAGATCGGATACGGCCTTCACCGACTCGACCGTCCCAAACGTCTTGCCCGCCGTAAGTTCCGCTCCTACCTTCGGCGCTTCGACGAAAACAATGTCCCCCAGCGATTGCTGAGCGTAGTCGGTGATGCCAATTGTGCCCGAGCTTCCATTCACCTGGATCCACTCGTGCTCTTTGGTGTACTTGCGATCTGTCGGATAAGCCATAAAAGCTTCTAGCTCCTGGGTGCCAGCTTCCAGCGAATAATTTCTGCGTCTCTGTGGTTAAACCTGTTTCTTCGGCCTTTTATAGAACGGAGTTGGAACCACCACCGCTCCCACACCCGCGCCGCGAATCTCGACCTTTACCGCCGTGCCCACCGCGGCCAACTCCACCGGCACGTAGGCGAGCGCAATATTTTTCTTCAGGAACGGCGCGGGAGATCCGCTGGTCACGTATCCAATTTCGCGGCCGTTTACATCGAGCACTTTGTATCCATCGCGCGCGATGCCGCGTTCCGTCATCTCCAGCCCTACTAACGACCGTTTTATACCGGCAGCCTTCGCCTTCTCGAGCCCAGCGCGCCCCACGAACTCGGGCTTCTCCATCTTGCAGAAGCGATCCACTCCGGCTTCCCAGACATTTATCGTATCGGAAATTTCGTGACCATAGAGTGGAAGCTTGCCTTCCAGGCGCAAGGTGTTGCGCGATCCCAGTCCGCAGGGAACCACGCCGAACTCCTTGCCCGCCGCCAGAATTTCATTCCACACCCGCGCGCTGGTCGGCTCGTCGGCAGGAACATAAACCTCAAAGCCGTCTTCGGCTGTGTAACCGGTGCGGCCCATCAGAATATTTTTAATCCCGCACAGTTCTCCGCGCGTGACCCAGTAGAACTTCACCGCGCTCAAATCGGCGTCGGTCAGTTTCTGCAGCAGGTTCACACCCTTCGGTCCCTGAATCGCAATCTGCGTAAAATCGTCCGACAGATTCTCCACGGCGCAATCGAACTGGCGCGTGTTGTCGCGGACCCAGTTGAAATCCTTCTCCCGCGTCCCGGCATTGATCACCAGCAGATATTCCGTCTCGCCCAGGCGATGAACGATCACATCATCGACAAAGGTCCCTTGAGGATAAAGCAACGCCGAATACTGAGCCTGTCCCACGCCCAGCCGCGAAGCATCGTTCATGGAAATGTGCTGCACCGCGGCCAGCGCCTGCGGCCCCGCCAGACGAATGTCGCCCATATGGCTGACGTCGAAAATCCCCACGCCGGTGCGCACCGCCATATGTTCGCTGATGATTCCGCCGCCAATCGAGGCGGGATATTCCACGGGCATGTCCCACCCATTGAAGTCGACCATCTTCGCGCCCATCTGGCGATGGACGGGGTTCAGCGCCGTCTTGCGAACGGCGGGGGTCGTCGTCTCCACGCTGGACAAAGAAGCCTCAATCAGAACAGGGGCGGGCCTGCTGGATGGTGTGACTGTTTACCGTTTTTCGGCGGGTCAAACGCGGAAACGATAACGGATCAATTGGACACTTGTTCGGACTTCGATCTGGCGCTTCTCGGCTTGCGAAGAACTGTCCACGTCAGCACAACAGATACGAAAACGGAAGCAACAAAACCCAGGCCGGCGCAACCGATAATGAGAAAGCCATCTCCGGGTGATCCGTGGCTCCCATTCGCAACAAAATTTGGATCTGGCCGAACCGCAAAAGCGCCGACCATAAGGCCGAGTAAGATACCGAGCAGAGGTCCCAACACCAAAATAGCCGCAGCTTTTGCGATTTTCATGTCCATCCTTACCTTTCCGGCATGAATAGTCTCACGAAACCAAATCCCGGGGAAATGGACTTCACGCAGATGAATCGAAAATTTGGGATGATTAGTTGTTCTAGAGGCTTCTGAAGAAGCCAACGTTTAAGAGGAGCACGCGTCGCGAAACCGTGGCCGATAAGCGGGATCGTACACTGCAGAGTCAGCTTGCGAAGGGAGTTTATGAAGGAGCACGCCGATACATTCCGGGCGCTGGCGAAGTAACCTTATCGCCCGAACTGCACCGTCACGCGCGCACCGGCCGCCACATGAGTTCCAGCAACGGGGGTCTGCTGCCGCGCCACGCCGCTGCCGACCGCCTCAAGTTCCAATCCCAAATCCTGAGCAGCTTCCACAGCGCCGCGGACGGTCTTGCCCACAAACGACGGCACTTCGATGCCGCCTTGTTCCACGTCCAGGACCACAGTTCCGGTAGAAGGTAGCTTTCCTTGGGCCGCGAGCGCCGAATCCGAGGACTTCGAGGGCGACCCTACGATGGCCGCATCAACCGCCGCCACCGGCTCCTGCATCGCCGCCTGCACAACATTTCCCTCGCCGCCAGTCGTCGCCAGCGTGGGCGCCCGCGCCACACTGGGTTTTGCGGCGGGGGACGCATCCGTATTCACTTCCGCCGATTCCAGCGGCTCACCCGGATGATCCGGGGTGCCTTCTTCCAGGTCCTTCTCTTTCGTCTTCGCCATTAACAACTGATGTTGCGGGGCCAGCGGCAGATCATGCGGCACATGTAGATATTCGAGCACCTGCTGCGAAATGCGTCGAAACACCGGCGCCGCCACCTGGCCGCCTTGGTGCAGTCCCACCGCCGAATCCAGAATTACCGCCACCACAATCTGCGGATTATTTACCGGGGCAAATCCGGCAAACGATCCAATGTACTTCGTTTTCGAATATGCCCCGGTCGCGGGATCCACTTTCTGCGCTGTCCCCGTTTTTCCCGCTGACGAATATCCCTCAAGAATGGCTTTTCGGCCCGTACCCTCGAGCACAACTTTCTGCATCATCGAACGCATTTCGGCGGCGGTATACGAAGAAATAACACGATGCGATGTGCCGGGATGAAACGCCACTGTCTGCGGCGTGCCTTTCGGCTGCACCGTACCAGTCACGATCCGGGGCGCAACCCACACACCATCATTGGCGAAAGTAGAAACAAGTCCCGCCAATTGAATTGGCGAAATGCCGATCTCCTGCCCCATCGAAATCGCCGCAATCGAAACCTTCGACCATCGGCTGACCGGTTTTGTCAGCCCGCGCGTTTCACCGGGCAATTCAATTCCGGTCTGCTGCCCGAATCCGTAGGCGCGAATGTATTTGTAGAACCGGTCTTCGCCCAGGCGTAGCGCAATCTTGATCGATCCCACATCGCTCGACTCGGCCAGCACGCCCCAAACTGGCAGCAGTCCGTGCGGCTTCGAGTCGCGAATCCGCATGCCGTTGTAGACAATCGATCCCATCTGGCAATCGAAAACTTCATCCGGATTCGTGAGCTTTTCTTCGAGCGCCGCCGAAATTGTTACCAGCTTGAATGTCGAACCTGGTTCGTAGATGTAGCTCACCGCGCGATTGGTCAGCGCACCCGGCGTAATCTGCTTGCGCAGGTTCGGATTAAAAGTTGGCCGGTTCGCCAGCGCCAGGATTTCTCCCGTGTGCGGATTCTCCACGATCACCGTCCCGGCAATCGCTTGTGTATCGTGAATCGCCTGCTCCAGTTCTTTTTCCGCGATGTACTGAATATTTTTGTCGATGGTCAGAACCAGGTTGTCCCCGGGATCAGGCTGTGTCTCGACATCGGAGAACCATTGCCGGCGCGCATCCACGGAAATAAACATCTTCCCCGGACGCCCGCGCAGTTCGTCGTCAAACTCATGTTCGATACCGCTTTGCCCGCCATCCTCCATGCCCACCGAGCCCAGCACCTGCGCGGCCAAGTCGCGCGCGGGATAAAAACGCTTGGGCTCTTTCTGAAAATGAATGCCTTGCAGCTTCAGAGAATTAATTCGTTCGATGGTCTCGTCATTGGCCTTGCGCGCCACCCAGCAAAATGTCTTATGCGCGCGGCAGTCGGCCAGCACTACGTTGTAGTCATCGCCGGTAATGCGCGTGATGAGGGAAACCGCAGTGGGCAGATCCTTAACTTCGGTGGGCACGGCAAATGCGGAATCGACCAGCACCGACATCGCCAACTCATGGCCGGAGCGGTCGTAGATAACCCCGCGCTTGGCCGCCAGCGGAATCGCGCGCTGCTGTTGATGTCCAGCCTGCTTGACGAACTTGCCGTAACTGAAGATCTGCAGAAAAACCAGACGCCCGCAAATAGCCAAGCACCACAGAAATAGCAAAGCCCCAAGAAGATGGAGCCGGGAGTTCTTGCCAGGATGCGGGTTAGTGGCCATGGAAAGTTGCCATCAGTCGTGGAGTCGTCAGTCGTCGTGGTCGTTGGTCGTGCGTCTTACTCGTCAGCCATCGGCTAAGCGTTCGCTCTCGCCCTCCTCCACTCTGTCATCCTGAGCGGAGCATCTCGATGAGCAAAGCGAATCGAGATGCGCAGTCGAGGACCCGGTGCTCCTCCGCAGCGCCCCCCGCAAACGCCAGGTATTTCCATCTCTGCTCTCGCCGCCCACAGACAAACATGGCGGCCCCATTACAAACAGGCCGCCGCCGAGATGCAGCCGAGCTTCGCTCGGCAAACGGGCAAAGCCGCCCGTTACTGCCCTGGAATAATCGTGACCGGAACTGCGCTCGCCATCACCGGACCTTGGCTATCCGCCGCCGCGCCATCCATGCGAATCACCTGTCCCGGCTCCGGCGGAACCAGTCCGATACGACGGGCCAGCACGTCGATCCGCTCGGGATCGCGCAACGATGCGTCTTCCAGGCGTAGCGCGTGATTCATCTCCGTCTTCTCGCTCAACTCTCGCTTGGCCGACTCGATCTGATAGCCATACTCGATCGCCTTGAAATGCTGCCAGGCATAAGTAAAGACCAGCAGGAACAGGACAGCCAGCGCCGTGCCAAACTGCTTCATCTCACGGTTGCGCCGCGGATCTTCCATCTTGACCAGACGTGAATTGTCGATCGCCTTGGAGAAGTAGATCTCGGGTGTACCTGTCCAAAACGAGCGCCGCTCTGCCGCTGGAACCGCATTGCGAAATGTTGCCGCCGCTGCCGCCATGTTATGCCGCCCCCATGTAAACCTGGTCACCATCCGCTACAGAAATCTGCATCGCGAAAATCTCATGCAGTTCCCGCTGTTCCGCGATCTGTTCGGCGATCTGCTGCTGCCGCGCGCGCCGTCCGGCCCGCTCACCAGCCGCCATCAAGTCGTTAATCAATGTTCCCGTGTACATTTCCGTTACCTTCGAATTTTGGATTCCTACCACGGAACCCTCAAGAACGCTTTCAGCTATCAGCCGTCAGCTCTCAGCTCTTAGCTGGCGGATCTGCGTCCGCCTTTGATCGAACCTGAATCCTTGACCCCGGCACGCCATGACAGCTGTGCCGGGAACCCCGGCAGGTTTTCCGGAGCTAAACTCTCCGGAAGCCGAGAGCCGAGAACCTAAATTCTTTCCGCCGCCCGCAATTTCGCGCTGCGGGCTTGCGGGTTGCGACTTTGCTCCTCCTCGGATGCGGTTACCGGCTTCTTGGTCAGCACCCGGAAGTACTTGTCCTCATTTCCACTCTCGCGAAAGGCATCCTTTACGATGCGATCTTCCAGCGAGTGAAAACTGATCACCACCACGCGTCCTCCTGGCTTCACTATCCGGGGCGCCGCTTCCAGCAGCGCCTTCAGATCGTCCAGTTCGCGGTTTACGAAGATTCGAAGAGCCTGAAAGGTCTTAGTCGCGGGATGAATTCTTCTCTCCGCCTGATTCATTGGCCGGGCCGCGGCTGATATGACATCCGCAAGATGTGCGGTAGATCGTATCGGCCGCGACCGGCAAATGGCTCTGGCGATTCTCCGCGACCTCCTTTCCTCTCCGAATTCGTAAATCACATCGGCAAGCTGTCGCTCGTCGAGGTGGTTTACCACTTGTTCGGC
>QIAK01000110.1:0-546 GCA_003225515.1 Acidobacteriota bacterium
CTGCGGCCCACGTACGGCCGCGTGGCTCGCACCGGCGCGATGACGCTTTGCTGGTCACTCGACAAACTTGGGGCAATGACTCGCAGCGTCGAGGATGCCATGCTGGTGCTGCACGCCATCAACGGTCCGGATGGAGGAGATGTAGACAGCATCCCCAGCCATCTCGACTTCGATGCAACTGCGAGTGTCGCGGGATTGCGCGTGGGATATTTACCCAAGTGGATGAATGAGAGTCCGGCGACTGCTGTCGACCGCGCCGCGGTAGACGCGGTGAAGAAGGTCGGGATGGCGCCGATCGAAGTCTCAATTCCCGATTGGCCCTATGACTCGATGAACCTGATTCTGTTCGCTGAAGCAGCGGCGGCATTCGAGGAACTGACGTTAAGCGGCGAGCTCAGGGAACTGAAGGCACAGGTGCCTGACGCGTGGCCGAATATCTTTCGGCAGGCGCGGTTTCTGTCGGCCGTTGATTTCGTGCAGGCGGACCGGCTGCGGCGCAAGGTGGCACAGGAGATGGCGCGGCTCTTCTCGAAAGTGGATCTGCTG
>QIAK01000110.1:615-4766 GCA_003225515.1 Acidobacteriota bacterium
CTCCGGACCCGCAGCATCCCCTTCCCAGATTCAGTTCGCCGCGCCGTGTGCCTCACGGAGTAGCGCTGATCGGACGCCTCTTCGATGAGGGCACGATCGTCAGCGCGGGGATGGCGCTGGAGAGCGCCTTCGGGGTGAGCGGCGAGCATCCGCCGGGATTCTGACTGGATCACAAGCAAAACGCAGGCTTGGAATCCGGAGGCTTTTATTTAATGATTCAAGGCGGCGAGCTCGCGTTTGGCATCCTGAGCGGTGACAAAGTCGGCATCGGCGTTTTTCCAAATGTCGAGTAGTTGCTGATAGCTCTTCAATGCTGCGCCCTTGTCGAATTGAGCCTGGGCACGAGCCGTTCCCAGCAGACACAGAGAGTAGTCGGGCGCCTGGACGGCTCCGCCTGCGCCTTCCCCCAACGCCAACCCGCGCGACCGAATCCCCGGCTCGAAATCGGTAACCGCCTGTTGAGGTTTCTTTAACTCCAAGGACGCGCGGCCCAACAATTGTGGCCCCTTGGATACCAACATATAGGAAGGAACCGTCAAAAGGGGCGAGAGCAACCCTGCAACCTGTTCCGGATGATGTTGTGCGAGGGCAGCGGAAGCCTTTACTTGCGGCACTACGATTTCGCTGTATAAGGTATTTGTGGGTGCTTCTGCCGCGGCCCGTTCCACTTCCTGCAACGCGGCGGGACCGTCGCCGCAAAGGGCGAGCGCCATGGTGGCATCGGGAACTGTCGCAACCGAATGGTCGAGACTGAAAGCTTTATGCGCCGCATCCCGAGCTGTGGCGCAGTTATTAGTCAGGGCATCGTGCAGCGCCTTTACCGAATACAACAGTCCCGCAGCATCGGGTATATGCTGCTGTTCCGCTCGCTTGGCCGACTGTTCCCAGTGTTGATCGGCTTCGTGCATCCGGCCGAGATAGAAATAAAGCGAGGCAGCACTTGCCTCTAAAAGAAACCCATCCGGACGACCCGCCGCCCACTGGATATGTTTCTCCCAATCCGGCTTTCCAGAGAGGAGTTCAATTTCCATGGTATTCGTCTGGTAGGCGCTATTGTCGCCGCCACCCTGATCGAGAGCTTCCTTCAGGTAATGCTCCGCTTCCTGCTCGCGGCCAAGTTGGATGAGAGTGCCTGCCGCATTGTTCGCCGCTACGTTATCCCATCGCGCAATTTCCCAGGTCTTCTTAAATCCTTCAGCGGCTTGTTCGTAGTCCCCAATAATTCCATAGGCGGTGGCCAGGTTGTTCCAGGCCGCAGCGTCTCTGGGATAGGTGCCCACGAAGAGTTTGTATGATTCGATGGCCTTGGGCATGTCGAACAGCTGCAGCGCATACTGTGATTCGATATACATGCGCTCGCGTTCGGTGACACGTTCGCGCAAATCGTAACCTTTCTTCAGGTATTCGATCGCCTTCGCCACCGCGCCCACGTTGCCGTACGCTACGCCCAGCCTCGCCCATCCCATGGCGAAAGTTGGATCGAGTTGGATCGCTTGCTGGTAGAAGGCGGCGGCCTGAGGAAAGTCTCTTCCCTCGCGGTGCTCATCCTCGCCCAGCGAAAAAGCGTGAAAGGCCTGCAACGACGCCGTGGTGACATTCGTGTAGGGCGTTGTCAGCTTCTGAATCGATGCCATTGACTCGCCCAACCGCACACGAATCGCCGTGGTCGCTTTCGAAACGGCTTGCAGGACGGCCGTTTTGTCGGGAGCGGTCTCCTGTTCGCGCGCGAATACCTCTCCTGTTGCGCAATTGACCGCATTGATCGAAATCACGTACGACGATCCCAGGTTCGCGATGGTTCCTGCCAGATATGCCTTCACTCCGAGGCGCTGGCCCAGTTGCTGCGCCAGTTCGGGCGTGATCTTCTGCTCACGGGTCTGACCGAGATATTGCAGGTTGCTGTGCAGTTCGGCATCGCTAACCAGTTGCAATAGCGGCGATTGCTCGAGTTGAATCGCCAACGCTTCTTTCAACGTGGAATCGAAAACCGTGTCGCCGGTCTGATTGGTGAAGTCGGCAAGAATGAGCTGATCTTTGTCGGTGAGTTGGACGGCCTGATGCTTGCGCATGTAGAAGGCCCCGGCAATCACGGCCAGCGTCAGCACCACCAGCGCCGGAACCATCCACTTCGCCCTGCTCCGCTGGGGGGCGGCTTCCGTCACCGCAGCCACGGTGCCGGACGATCCCGCCGTTATTGTGCGTGCCGAACCGCTCGTCTTTTGTGCCGCTGCGGGCAGAGATTCGAGTTGGCCGCTTCCGCTCTGCGCGGCATCCTGCGACGAACTGACGGACGAACTTCGCCCGGACTCCAGATCACGCTTGAGCCGCAGCAGTTCCGATTTGATATCAACAGCGTGCTGGTAGCGCAGGTCGCGATCTTTTTCCAGCGCGCGATTGATAATGTCTTCGAGCTTTGCCGGCAGATTCGGATTCAGCCGCACCGGCGCAGCCGGCACACGATTCAGGATCGCATCGAAGATGACTCCGGAAGTTTCTCCACGAAAAGGCACGGCTCCGGTAGCCATCTCGTAGAGGACAATGCCAAAGGAAAACAGATCGGTGCGCGCATCGAGCGGCTTGCCCCGCACCTGCTCGGGCGACATATAGGCTACGGTGCCCAGGGCTGATCCAGGGCTGGTTAAATGCTGCGCGCTGACGCCCTCAGTTTTGGTCGCTTCCGAGGGATCGAGGGTTCGGCTCGCCTCCTGCGTCACTTTGGCCAGTCCAAAGTCGAGAATCTTTGCCGTGCCACGTTGCGTGATGAAGATGTTTGCCGGCTTGATATCGCGATGGACAATGCCCTTGGCATGCGCCGCATCGAGCGCATCGGCTATGTCAATGCCGATCGCCAGCAATCTTTCGGTCTCAAGCGGGCGCGCGCCGATCAGATTCTTCAGCGTCTCGCCTTCGAGATATTCCATGACGATGAAGGCCTGATCGCCCTCCTCGCCGATGTCATAGATCGTGCAGATATTGGGATGGTTCAACGCCGAGGCGGCTTGAGCCTCACGGCGGAAGCGGCTGAGCGCCGCCGGGTCGCGCGTGACGTCCTCAGGAAGAAACTTCAGGGCCACAAAGCGTCGCAGGCGCGTGTCTTCCGCCTTGTAGACGACACCCATCCCGCCACCGCCGAGTTTCTCGGTCACCCTGTAGTGAGAGATGTTTTGGCCAATCATTCTGTTTTCAGTGGCGCTATCGGCAAAGACTAAGCCGCAATTTTCAGGTGAGCCATCTTAGGTTCGCAGGGAAGCAAAGTCAACGAGTGGAAATCATGCAGACCCATTACCCGATTTGCTCATCTCTCGCGCTGAATGGGACAATAAGCGCATATGCGAAAACCGCTTACGATTGGATTTCAACTATTGGCCGCTGGGATGATGCTGCTGGGCAATGCCCCGGCACAGACTCCGGCCGCGACCACGCAGGCTACTCAACCCGATTCCAGTTCCAAACAGGCCGCCGCTCCCGCGAAGACGCAGAGTCCGGCCGCTAAGAAGGCACCCGTGACCACAAAAAGTGCGACTGCTCCGACGCTGACGACTGCAAAACAAAAGGCGAGCTATGCATTGGGCATGAAGATCGGTGGAGATCTTCGCCGGCAAGGCGTGAATGAGGCGATCGATTCAGCGCTGACCGCTCGAGGATTGAGAGACGCACTCGCCGGAAACAAAGCGGCGATGACGGAAGATGAAGAAAAGGCTGCTCTGACCCAATTGCAGACTCAGATTCGCGGAAAGCAGGAGGCAAAGGCGCACGAAGCCGGAGCGGCGAACCGCAAGGAAGGCGAGGCTTTCCTCGCCGCCAACAAAACGAAAGAAGGAGTTGTGACCCTGCCCAGCGGATTGCAATACAAGATCCTCAAGGAAGGTACGGGCCCGAAGCCGACCGCGAGCGACATCGTAAACTGTAATTATCGCGGCACACTAATCAATGGGAAGGAATTCGACAGCTCGTACAAGACCGGTAAGCCGGTGTCGTTTCCCGTCGGTGGCGTGATCAAAGGATGGACTGAGGCGCTGCAGTTGATGCCTGTGGGATCCAAGTGGCAGTTATTCATCCCCGCGGGTCTGGCGTATGGCGATCGTGGCGCCGGCAACGACATTGGTCCCGGCGAGACGCTGATATTCGAAGTGGAACTGGTCTCAATCGGC
>QIAK01000111.1 GCA_003225515.1 Acidobacteriota bacterium
GTTATACCGATCGAGGTACTCTCGATCGCGGCAAGATTTCCGTTGGAAATATCACGATAGGCTTCGTCATAGTTGATGCCGTAGTCGTAGGCAAATTCGCCTTCGAGCATCACGTAGCGATGGACGCGGTATGAGAGGCGCCCTCCGAGTCCGAAATTGTTCGTGCCGGTTTGCGAGATGCTGAGCGAATCAAGAAAGACTCCGATTTCAACCCGCTTCTGGGCAAAGGACAGAGAAGAACATCCGAGGAGAAGAAACAAAGCGGTGCAGGTGAACTTGCTCATGCGCAATCAAACTTTCGCTGGTTACGATGAGCGCCGGGCGAAGGAGGTTGTGAGCGGAACCCTTATTGTTCGATCACGATGCAGGCCTTGGAATTCGGATTTGTGCGGGGGGTCCACAATTATGACTGTTTATGAAAGCAAGCACCCCGCCCGCCTTAAAGAATGACGGCTCCGGAAGGTTCCCGGAGCCGTTCAGTAAATGTGGTGTAGGCACTCTATCCAATTTTAGATTGGCCTCGACGGATGTGTGTAAAGTTATTTGGAGAGAGATGCCTCAGAAAAACACTTCCGGCGAGACATGAAAGCGGCGGCTTAGTTTGCGGATGTGTTCGACCGTGAGACCGCGCTTTTCGCGCAGTACCTCGGAAATAATGCTAGGAGTCCCGAAGATGTCGAGCAAGTCCTTCTGCTTGATCTCATTGGCTTGCATCAGCTCGCGTAGAACTTCGACCGGGCGCGCCGGCGTGAGCGCGTAGGCCTGGTCTTCGAAGTCTTCAATGAGAACGGTCAGCAACTCCGCCAGACGGCGTTCTGCGGCGGTGAGCTTGTCTCCCTTCCGATCCAGGGACTCGAGCATCGAGATGCAGCGATCGTTCTCTCTCTCGCTATGGATGACGGCGGGCAGAGTCCGTGCCAACAGGGCGGCATATTCAGGCTGGGCAGTGGCGGTGCTCATGATTTCCATTTCTCCCCGCTGTATTCAGCATGGGTGAGTACGTGGCGAATGTAGATTCGGTGGAACCTGTAATTGATTTCAGCGACGAGCCGATATTTGTTCCCCTTGGTATTGAAGACAGTCCATTTCTCCACGCCATCCGCGCTGGCAAAGGTCTTTCGCGTGTCTGACAGGCTTTGCCATAACGCTCGCTTCGTGATCCGAAACCAAGCGTCTAGTGCAGGTTCTAGTTCCGGATGCCGCAGTGCTGCCTGTTTCAGCTTCTTACGGCTGATCACGTGCATCGTTAAATGGAGCTTCGCAATATGCGAATATTGTAGTTCGCAAGTTGCGAAGTGTCAAGAGGGCCCCATCAAGTTACCAGCGATTAATAGTTGGAAGAGCCCGCCCTTGCAAAGGGCGCAAGGATGAGGCACCCGGCTGGGCATTTTGCAAGCGATGGTCGGCGTAAGCTACCTGATTAACAGCTTCGCTCAGCTGCTTGCTCCAGCGCTCGCGGAGAAGATGTTTCCGGTCATTGTGCTTCCCGCGTTCATCGGCGAACTGGGCACATGCGTGTGGCTCATCGTGAAGGGTGTGAACGCAGCGAAGTGGGACGAGCGGGTGGGGATGGGGCCGGTGATTGAGTCTCCGTCGGGCGGGTACGGCGGTGAATGGCAAGCGGAGCTTGGGAACGAAAGCCTACGCAAAAGGCGGTCGGATATCCCAACTATCAAAAGGCGGAGGGTGGGCCACAAGCAGCCCACCGCCTTAATGAACGACGGCTCCGGAAGGTTCCCGGAGCCGGTTCATTAAATGTGGTGTAAGGCACTCTGTCCAATTTCAGTATTGGCCTTGTGCGAGGCGGTGTCAAGTTACTTGGAGAGAGTATCTCTGCGTTATCTCCCCAATAAAACGCTCCTCCACAAAATCAGGAGAATGGACCCGGCGGGATTCGAACCCGCATCTGCGACTTGGACAGAGTGCTGTGTTGCCGTTACACCACGGGCCCTGAGTGGAGTCTCCGCGATCGCGAGTGCGACGGCAATGGTTGACGATAGTTTTTTGTAGACAGTGGACCGAATTGGGACGGAACCTAGGCGATGCTGGCGATTCGGTAGCCCACCCTTTGCAAAAGTACGCAAAGGATGGGGCACCTGGCTATCGCCCCGAAACCCCAGCCACAACCTCTCTGGCAACGGCGACTTGGAGCGAAATATTCCACTTCGGAGCCGGCAGAGCTTCCGAATTTCGCAGTCCACAATCCGTCCATGTCTTGCTCCATATCTTGACCCCGAGAGGAATCTGTGGCCGCGGTGCTGCTCACCAGCCCCGCGTCTGAAGCATTTGCGCCTCGTCCAGCCCCGCAACCGCTAGGCCTTTCATCGCCCCCGTCAGATCTTCGCTGACTTCAAGTAATACTTTAGGATCGTTGAAGTGGGTAGCAGCTTTCACGATGGCTTTTGCGCGCTTCTCGGCTTCGACTGGGTCGGCGAAGGTGGTGCTGTCTTTCATGAAGATGCCGCTGCCTACGAAGACGGCTTCGGCTCCTAGTTGCATGACCAGGCTCGCGTCGGCGGGGGTGGCGATGCCTCCGGCGGAGAAATTTGGGACGGGGAGCTTCCCTTCTTTCGCCACCAGTTTGATCAGTTCGTAGGGCGCGCCATGCTCTTTCGCTTTGGCGTAGAGTTCTTCTTCGCCGAGGACAGTCAGAATTTTCATCTCCTGAACGATTTGGCGGATGTGCTTGACGGCGTGGAC
The DNA here is from genome assembly GCA_003225515.1 of Acidobacteriota bacterium. Classification (GTDB taxonomy): domain Bacteria; phylum Acidobacteriota; class Terriglobia; order Terriglobales; family Acidobacteriaceae; genus Sulfotelmatobacter. The sequence goes on from QIAK01000111.1 coordinate 2,701, forward strand.
CACGTCTCCGGTGCCGGCTTCGCCCTTGGTGCGGATCATGGCTGCGCCTTCGGCGATGCGGCGCAGGGCTTCGCCGAGATTGCGCGCGCCGCAGACGAATGGGACTTTGAAGGCGTGCTTGTCGACGTGGTGGGCTTCGTCGGCGGGAGTGAGGACTTCGGATTCGTCGATGTAGTCGACGCCGAGTTCTTCGAGAATCTGAGCTTCGGCGAAATGGCCGATGCGGCACTTGGACATGACCGGGATCGACACGGCGGCCATGATCTCGCGAATCTTTTTGGGCGAGGCCATACGGGCAACGCCGCCTTCGGCGCGGATCTGCGCGGGAACGCGCTCCAGGGCCATCACGGCTACGGCACCGGCTCGTTCGGCGATGGTGGCCTGCTCGGCGTTGGTGACGTCCATAATGACGCCGCCTTTGAGCATTTCGGCTAGGCCGGTCTTGAGGC